>JANWVS010000015.1 GCA_025056835.1 Gemmataceae bacterium
TAGAGCTTGGACCGGTCGATGCGCGTGTCCTTGGCATGGAAATGGACGACGCGGGAACCGAATTCACGCAGGCACGCGGCGCTGTCGATATGTTGCCAGACCAGGTGCGAGGGGTCGAAGTTCAGCCCCCAGTGACGGCTGGGAATTTTGGCGAACATGGTGCGCCAGATGGCCGGGGTGGTGGCCAGGTTGGCGCCGCCGGGCCATTCATCGTAGGTGAAAAGCATCGGACAGTTCTCGATGCCGAGGGTGACGCCGCGCTGTTCGGCATGCCGCACCAGCCCCGGCCAGATTTCGTCGAACAGCGGCCAATTGTCGGGTACCGACTTGTGCGGGTCCCGGCCGACAAAGGTGTTGACGATGCCAACCCCCAGCTTGGCCGCGGCGTCGATCACCTGGTGGAGGTGTTCGACCACGCGGCGGCGGTGCTCGGCATCGGGGTGGAGCGGATTGGGATAGTAGCCCAGTCCCGAGATGGCGACGCGATGGCGTTGCACCAACTCGCGAATTCGGCTGGCAGCCGCGTCGTCCACAGCCGTTACATCGACATGCGTGACCCCCGCGTAACGACGGTCGGCCTTGCCCGGCGGCCAGCACATCAGCTCCACGCACGCGAAGCCTTCGTCGGCCGCATATGCAAAGAGTTCGTCAATGTTCAAGTCACCGAGAATCGCACTCACGAAGCCGATTTGCACGATCATTTCTCCTGGGGCCGAAAAACATGCTACAGTAGCGATGATATGCCTTCGTGAGCGAACGAGCACCAACTAACGTCAACCATTACGAAGCACCGCCATGCCCTGCGAACGGACAGCCAGCGACTGGTACAGCGCGGCCGCGGAATGCTACGAAGATCAGCACCAAGGGTGCGCCTGGTGCGGCGGCAGCCATTGCGTGCGCCAGGGGCGGCGGGGCGATTATCACGTCCTGACTTGCCAGCGGTGCGATTTCGAAGTCAGCCGCCACGAACCGAGCGGACGCTGCCGGGTGATTCCCGGTGAAGAACTCACACCGGTATCGGAAACGATGCTCGAAGGTCCGTTGAGCGAGTTGCTCAGACGCGAACGTCGGCCAGGCTAACGATGTTGTCTGCTCGTTCCGTTGCCCGAATCTTTTCGCGGCCATTCCGCTTAGACAAGGAATCAACGGCGCCCACGAGCGCGAGTGGTCGTCGTCCGGCTCCGCGACGCGCCTTGCTCGCTGATGGAGCGAGAGGGCTACAATGACGTTATGTCCACCTCGCCGCGGATTCGATTGCTGCTCATGTTGGTAGGCGGTGCCTTATTGGCGGCGTTGCCGTCATGCGGCCATCCGTCGCCCCCGCTCAAGCCGACCGTGTCGACTGCTGTGCCGAGCGCCGGACCACCGTACTTCGAAGACGTCACGGCTGCCTCGGGCATCGCCTTCACCTACCGCAACGGCCAGGAGGCAGGCCACTATGCGATCCTGGAGTCGCTGGGCGGCGGGGTGGGATTGATCGATTTCGACGGCGACGGCCTGCTGGATGTCTTCCTGCCCGGCGGCGGCTACTTCGACGGGCCGGATAAACAGCAGATCAAGGGCCATCCGTGCAAACTCTACAAGAACCTCGGCGGCTTTCGATTCACCGACGCGACCGCGGCGGCCGGGTTGGACCGCACGTGGCCGTATACGCACGGTTGCGCCGTGGGCGACTTCGACAACGACGGCTGGCCGGATCTGCTCGTCACGGGCTGGGGTGGGGTGTTGTTGTTTCGCAACGTCGCCGTCGATCCCCAGAATCCCAGTGCGGGCCGGAGGTTCGCGGACGTAACCGCTCAGGCCGGCCTGAGCGATCCGCGTTGGAGTACCAGCGCCGCCTGGGCCGACTTTGACGGCGATGGTTGGGCCGACCTGTTCATCTGCCATTACGTCGATTGGTCGATGCCCGCCAACAACCCCAAGTGCGACGGTTACACTCCCAACGTCAAGCAAGACGTCTGCCCTCCCACGCGCTTCAAAGGTCTGCCGGACGTGCTGTATCGCAACCACGGCGACGGCACCTTCCGCGACGTCAGCGTCGCCGCCGGTATTCGCCAGGTGGGGGCCAAGGAAGGCGACGCCGGCAAGGGCTTGGGCGTGGTGGCGGCGGACCTGGACGGCGATGGCCGGCCCGACCTTTACGTGGCCAACGACACCGAGGACAATTTTCTTTACTTGAACCGAGGCAAGTTCCACTTCGAAGAATGCGCTCGGTCGCGCGGCACCGCGCGCGACGAAATGGGCCGCGCCCAGGGAAGCATGGGTTTGGACGTCGGCGATTTCAACCGCTCCGGCTGGCCGTCGCTGTTCGTCACCAACTACGAAAACGAAATGCACGCCCTGTATCGCCACCTCGGCAAAGAGGGCCATTTCCACTTCTCGACGACCACCACCGGCCTTGCCGCCATCGGCCAGCGCTACGTCGGCTGGGGCACGCAGTTCCTCGACGTCGACAACGACGGCTGGCTGGACCTGATCATCAGCAACGGCCACGTTATTCGCCATCCCGTCGGCGCGGGCGTTCGCCAGAAACCGGTGCTGTTCTGGAACGACCAAGGGCGGTTTCGCGATGTCACCCCGCGCGGCGGCACCTACTTCCACGCCGAACACTGCGGCCGCGGCTTGGCCGTCGGCGATCTCGACAATGACGGCTGGCCCGACCTGGTCCTCAGCCACGTCAACGCTCCCGCCGCAGTGCTGCGCGGCATCGGCGGACGAACGCCCGAGGCCCATCATTGGCTGGGGATCGAACTGGTCGGCCGCGGCCGCCGCAACATCGTCGGTACCAAGATCGAAGTCCATGTCGATGGCCGCACCCTGACGTATTTCGCCAAAGGCGGCGGCAGTTGGGCCTCGGCGTGCGACCCGCGGCATCTCGTTGGCCTGGGGCGGGCGGCGGCGGTCGAGCGGATCGTGGTCACCTGGTGCCATGGCCAACGTCAGCAATGGCCGGGCAAAGACCTGCCGGTAGACCGCTACTGGCGCTTCGTCGAAGGAGAACCAGCGCCGCAGGTCGTGGAGAAGAAATCGGAACGCGGTTAATAGCCGAAGCGGCCCGGGGCCTCGCGCTTGATCCAGCCGTCGAGCTTTGCCGGCGCGGCCCAAGGCTTGGGATCGTCCCCGAACGGGGCGAATCAGTTCACGCCCGCCAGAACATACCCAGACCGCCGGTCAGGAACGCGACGCCCGCACGGACTTCGTGCCAAGCTTTGCGCGCGGCTGCCGGCCGGCATAACACGAATCGCCAAGCCGCCTGGCAGGCGCGAGCTGCGACTTGCAAGGGGGCATCGACCGTCAACACCAGTTTGTAGAGCCACAGCACCGGCGGTGGCACGCCGGCCTTGCGAAAATAGCGCACGAACCCGGCTTGGATGCGCGGGGCGGCGTAGGCGATGTTTTCCTTGGTGCCGCTGCTGCCGAAATGGGTGATCGAGACAGCCGGATGATATAGGATCGGCCCGTGCTGCCGGGCGCGCCGACACAGGTCCATGTCTTCGCCGCCGAAGGAGAAGGCTTCGTCCCAGCCGCCCAACCTGTGAAATACGTCGCGCCGCAGCATGACGGCAGCCCCCATCAGCAATTCGACTTCGCAGGGACCGTGGACGTCGAGCGCGGGTCGGCGGTAAGCGGCATAGTCGCGCCGTCCCAAGCCGATGCACCGGCCCAGGAACGTGCGATGGAGAAAGGCACGAATGGTCGGTTGTCGCCGCGGGGCCGATTGCGGTTGGCCGTCGGCGCCGACCAGGCGTGGTCCGACCATGGCGGCGTCGGGACGAGCGGCGAGCAGGTCGCACAAGAGGCCGACGGTCCGGGGCGGAACGATCGTGTCGTTGTTGAGGAAAAAGAGATATTCCCCCGCGGCGACGCTGGCGGCCTGGTTGCTGGCGGCGGCGAAACCACGATTGACCGGGTTGGCGATCAGAATGGCCTCCGGAAACTCGCGCCGCACCAATTCGGGGGCACCGTCGGTGGAAGCGTTGTCCACGACGATAACCTCCAGGGGGACGCCCTGCGGCGTTCGTACGAGGGAATGGAGACAACCGCGCAGCAACCGACGGCAATTCCAGTTGGCGATGCAGACGGACACGCGCGGTCGGGGCGGCGCGGCGTTGGTCGCGGGGCTGACGGCACGCCGGCTCAAACACTGCCGTGCTTCAGCGCCAAGCTGGAGCATGTGCTCTCCCACCGATCGTGATCGAGATACGGAGCGAACGGCCCGCGATGGCACAGCAGGGCCGCCAGCCGATAGCGCCAGCGGCGCGTCAGGGAACGCCGCGGCTCGCGGGCATAACGCTGGACGCGCTCGCAATAACAGCGAAACTCATGCGGCTGAATCGGCGCTCGCTGAGGCCCCAAGGCCAGCGCCCAAACGTTGGCGGGACGCTTCTTGGCCCCGTGCCAGCCAATGATCTTGGAAGGATAATCTTCGAGCAGGAATTCGAGGGCGGTCGGCGAAAAGCGCCAGTAATCTTGGGGAAACTCATGGAGGCGGAAAAAGAACGGACAACAAAGCAGGAACGCTCCATCGGGGCGAAGCACGCGGCGTACTTCGGCGAAGCCGCGCCAGAAACGGCGGACGTGCTCAAAGGTGCTCATCGCCACGACCGTGCCGACCGAGGCGTCGGCCAGCGGCAAGTTTTCGACGTCGGCGACGCAATCGACCCCCGGACCGGCGCGCCGATCGAGACCGAGATACCGGCGCCCGGGAAACAGCGGCCGCAAATCCGCCACCGCCTCGCCCCCGGCCACTTGCAACGAACCAATTTCGACGACCGGACCGGCCAAGTCGAAGGTCTCGGTCAGCGCCTTGGCGACACCGTAGAGGAAATGGTTCATGGCCGCCGTTCAGTCGAGGTTGAAGTCGATGTAATTCGTCCGACTCGGTTTCACTTCGCAGGCGAGCATCGACTGCGTGGGGTCGCGGTATTTTTCCGGCAAAAGGGATTGGGGATAGGCCGGCACGCCCGGCGGCGTGGAACTGGGCAGCGCCATGGCCGAGACCGTGACGCGATACCATCCTGCGGAAACGCCGGGAGTGTCGCCGGTGTACAGCGTGTAGGTGCCGTCTTCGCGGATGCGGCCGACGGCGATGGCCCCACGTTCGCCCCGCGTCGTGTCGGGCGTGAAGACAATGACACCGGACTGTAAAGCGACCCCCTTGTAGGCGACTCGGCCTTGCACCGGGGTCAACGGCGCCCGACCGCAACCGGCTAGCAGTGCCAGCGCCGCCGGGAGCAGCGTCAGTCCCAGCCACCTTGCCGTGTTCATGGCATCCTGCCTTGTACAACCAGGTCGCGAACCTTCCCAGCGGCCGCCGATTCTAACACGGAGACACTGTTTCGCCAAGAGCGCCTTGGCCAAAGCAGACCCCAGCAAGCTCGTAGGAGTCCGCGACTCCGGCGCGGGGTTTACGTCCCGCCGCGGAACGTCGGGGTACTAGGTTCAGCGGCGGCGTACCAGGCCAGGGCCGTTCCTTTGTGCCGCAAGTCGTCATCGTTCGGACAAACTGGGCAGGTTTACGGCCGACGCAAAAGGACTTATGGTACCATCGAACCGCCCCTGGGGCGCTACCCTGGCCTGCCGGATTTTCGGCCTTGACCCAGGCACGCCGGCACAGTAGAACGCAGCCGCTCGTTGCGACGAGATTTTGCCAAGGTCGATGGAAAAGTCCCGGCATCGGCACAGGACTGGACCGGTCGACACGGTCACCACGGAGGACTAGCACGTGAAGCGAATGACATGGATGGTCGCCGCCCTCACGGCGGCAGCGGCGTTGACCCCGACCGGCCCGGTCCAAGCCCAAGCGACCGGCACGCGCGTGGCGGTGGTCAACATTGGTGTCGTCTTCACCAAGTACGAAAAAGCCAAGAACTTCAAGACCGAGATGGAGAAAATGCTCCAGCCGTTCAAGGAGCAGGCGGAGAAAATCAAGAAAGACCTCCTCTCGTATCAAGCCGCGCTGGCCGACCCGAAATACGATGAAAAAGCCAAGGAACAGTACGCCCAGGCCATTCGCGTCTTGAAGCGTCGCTTGGAGGACCTCGACATCGAGGCCCGCAAGGCCATTGGTACCAAGCAGGAAAATCACATGATCCAGCTGTACAAGGAAGTCGCGGATCAGATCCAAGCCGTCTCTGTGGCCAACGGCATCCATCTGGTGCTTGGCTACGGCGAACCGCCCGATCCCAAGGAACTGTTGACCTTTCCCAACATCAACCGCAAGCTGACGGGGATGGACATGGGGGGAACGGTGCCCTTGTACTTCCACTCCAGCTTAGACATTTCGGAACACGTGGTGGCCGCCCTGAATTCCGCTTATGCCCGCGCCTTGGGCAACGGCGGCGTAGTAACGCCCACCGGCTTGCCACAGCAGAAATAGACGACGATGCTGCGCCGAAAGGGGGGGATTCCCCCCTTTTCGGGTAGCTTTCTCAACCAACCAGCCTTCAGTCCCAGGATGGACGAACCGTGAAAATTATCAGCGATCGTGTCCAGCGAACCCTGGCTGCGCCGGCGAGCGTCGCAGGCGTCGGCTACCTGACCGGCCGGCAAGTTCACTTGCGCTTTCTTCCGGCGCCGGCAAACACCGGCGTCGTTTTCGTGCGCACCGACTTGGGGCCGCACGCCCGTCTGCCGGCCACCGTGGCCGAAGTCTCCGGCACCCAGCGGCGCACCACGCTGGGCAAGGGACCGCTCAGCGTCGGCATGGTCGAACACGTCCTGGCCGCTCTGAACGGTCTGCGTGTCGACAACTGCTGGGTTGAGTTGGACGCCAGCGAACCTCCCGGTTTGGACGGTTCGGCGCGGCCGTTTGTCGATGCCTTGCGTCACGCCGGCATCGTGCCCCAGGCAGCGCGCAAACCGATCTGGGGCGTCGAGCAGACGATCGGCGTGCGCCACAACGACGCCACCCTGACACTTCATCCCTGTCCCGGCGACGTGCTGCGCGTCAGTTACTTGCTCGATTATGGTTGGCGTTCCCCGATTTCCTGGCAGGTATGCTCCACCACGGTGACGCCCGAAAACTTCTTGAACGAACTCTCTCGGTCGCGGACGTTTCTCACCGAGGAAGAAGCCTTGTTCCTCAAGCGGCAAGGACTCGGGGCCAAGACCAAAGTCAACGACCTCTTGGTCTTTGGGCCGCGCGGTCCCATCGACAACAAACTGCACTATGCCAACGAACCGGCTCGGCACAAGCTCCTCGACCTCATCGGCGACTTGGCCCTGCTCGGGGTCGATGTGGGCGGCCACATCGTGGCTTACCGCTCCGGCCACAGCTTGAACATCGACTTGGTGCGCTGCCTGAAGCAGCGTCTGGAAGCCTGTCAGCGCCGGGTCGCGGCTTGAGGCCGGCCGCGCCGCTGCCTTTGCTTGGACCCCGCGGGAGGATTTTCATGACCAGCGCCATTCGTGTGGCCGTCATCGGAGTGGGACACTTGGGTAAGGAACACGCGCGCATTCTCGCGAAGATGCCGCACGTCCGTTTGGTTGCCGTGGCCGACGCCAATCTCGACCAGGCCCGGGCGGTAGCCCAGCACTGTGGCACCACGGCCGTGGGGGATTATCGCGGCCTGCTCGACCAGGTGGATGCGGCCTGCATCGCCACGCCGACTTCGACGCACGCCGCCATCGCCGCCGATTTTCTACGCCGCGGAGTTCATTTGTTGGTCGAGAAGCCGTTGGCCGATTCGTTGACCGACGCGGCTGTGCTCGTGCAGTTGGCCCAGCGCCACGGTGCGATCCTGCAAGTGGGGCACATCGAACGTTTCAATCCCGCCTTCGAAGAGTTGCAGCGCCGGCCGCTCCAGCCGAAATTCCTGCGGGCTCAGCGCCTTGGTCCCTTCACCGGCCGCTCGACCGACATCGGTGTGGTCCTGGATCTGATGATCCACGACCTCGACCTCATGCTCGCCCTGACCGGGGCGACCGTCAACCGCGTCGAGGCCCTGGGGATCAGTGTGTTCGGCGGCCATGAAGACGTGGCCAACGCGCGCCTGCATTTCACCAACGGCTGTGTGGCCGAGCTGACCGCCAGCCGCATTCATCCCATCGCCCAACGCACGCTCCAGGTCTGGGCGCCGGAAGGCTTTGCCGACGTCGATTTCACGGCCCGAAGAGTCACGTTCACGCAACCTTCCGCGGCCGTCCGCCGCCAGGGCTTGGATCCGGCGCGCCTCGATCCCGAGGCGCGGGCCGCGCTCCGCGACGACTTGTTCGGCAAATACCTGGAGACGGCGGCCTTCGAGGCCCCGGCGCTCGATCAGCTCACGAGCGAATTGACTCACTTTATCGAGTGCCTTCGCACCGGCGCCACGCCGCGCGTCACCGGCGCTCAGGCCCGCGACGCTGTCGCCTTGGCCGAGCGCATCCGCTTCGCCCTTGCCCATCATGCCTGGGACGGCCAAGCCGACAGCCCGAAGGGACCACACGAGCTGCCGACCCCAGTCGGTACCTTGGTGCCGCCGCCGAGCCGCCGCCAAGCAGCGTAGCACGCGCCGCTTACTGAACCTGCCGCCTGCTGTCGCCGCCTCGTCAGTGCGTCAGACCAGACGGGCCAGAGCGGCGACAACCTCCTCGGCGCGCGGTCGGTCGGTTGGTTCGGCGCTGGGATGGGCGTAGCAGACGCGGCCAGCGGCATCCAAGACGAAATCGCCTCCTAACTGGAAGACGTCGTCGCCGGTCGCCGGCTTGCGCGGCAGCCAACCGCGGAGCACCAACTTGAGGAATCGGCTGAGCACCCCGAGGCGAAACATCGAGCGCCACGGCGCACGCTGTAAACCAAAGGCGCGATACGCGGCCAAGGTCGGATCGCTCACCATGACCATCGGCTGCGGCGACGCGGCGAGGAAAGCGGCGACGCGCGCCGGCGGCGCAAAGCTGACCACCAAAACATCGCCGCCGAGACGCCGAACTTCAGCGACCACGCGCTGCACCTCGCCCAGGTGCGCCCGGCAAGCGATTCAGGCCAGATGGCGAAGGAAGACGAGCCACAGGGGCTTGCCCAGGAAGTCGGCCAGCGACACCGCTGTACCGTCGGGCCGGAACAACGTTAGCTGAGGTGCCGGATCGCCGAGACGCATGGGAGTGTTTCGAGCCGCTCTCACCTGACCGTCGTTACCCGCGAACGGCGCCGCCGTTGATCCGGATGACCTGACCGGTGACGAAGGCGGCGTTCGGACCGATCAGCCAACGAGCGACAGTAGCCACGTCGCGCGGCGTTCCCCAGCGCCCCAAGAGCGCTTCGCGGCAGGCTCGTTCCTGCCAAACCGCCGACGCCGTTTCGCCCCAGGCGGTTTTAATCCAGCCCGGCGCCAAAGCGTTGACGCGGACGTGCGGAGCCAGCGTCGCCGCCAGGCTCAACGTAAAGGCCATGACCGCTCCCTTGGCGACGGCGAACAGTTGGCCGCTCGCCCCATCCATGCCGGTGGCTGCTTGGTCCCAGCCCATCGTCACCAGGCAGCCGTCGCCGCGGTCGTAGAGACGCTGTCCCAGGTCGCGGCACAACGCGACCGTCGCCCGTATGTCCACTTCCCACAAGAGCTGGAGCTTTTCGGCAAAGGACCAGTCGGCGGCCTCGCCGGTGAGCGTGTCGGCGCCGGCGTTGGCAACGACGACATCCAACCCCTGCCACACTTGCCACGCCTGATGGGCCAACGCGGCACAAGCCGCCTCCTGCCGAAGGTCAGCCAGCAAGGCCACGGAGCGGACGCCAAGGGCTTGGCATTCGCGGCGCACTTCCTCGGCCCGCGCGGCGGAGCGTCGACCATGGACAATCACGTCGGCGCCGGCCGCGGCTAGTTCGAGCGCTATGGCCCGGCCGATGCCGCTCGTCGAACCGGTGATGAGCACCCGTTGGCCGCTCAGTTCACGCCCCGGGCACGCCTCCCGGCGCCGGGCGAGACGCTGTCTTGCCTCGGCGAGCAAGGTGGCGATGGTCGCCTGGAAAATAGGATGCACGACGTCGGCGGCAATTTCCGCCAGCGGCTCCAGGACGAATAAGCGCTCCTGGAGGCGCGGGTGGGGAACCAGCAGCGTCCGTCCCGGTTCGCGGTGAGCGACGATCTGGTCGCCGAAAAGAAGGATGTCGAGGTCCAAGGTCCGTGGCCCGTCGCGCACGGTGCGGACCCGGCCGAAGGCTTGTTCGATCTCCTGGAGGCGAGCCAACAAAGCGAGCGGGTCGAGCGTCGTGTGCACAGCGGCGGCGGCATTGAGGTACTTTCCCTGTCCCGCTGGCCCGCCGACCGGGTCGGTCTCGTGCCACGTCGAAACGCGCACGACCTGGATACGCTCATCGGCGTCCGCCAATGCGCGCAGGGCCGCCGCGAGCGTCGCCGCCCGATCGCCGACGTTGCTCCCCAAGGCCAGGTAGGCGATCACTGCCATCGGTTTGACACGCGGAGGGAGGCTCGTTAAGCTAAAAGGTACCCGCCGAGCCGCTGTGTCGATTATAAGTGCCTCTTCCGCTACGCCAAGGTCGTGAAAGGTGAGTCATGGGAACATTGCTGCGGGCGTCCCTGTTGTTCGGCTGGGCCGGCGTGGTGTTGGTTTCGTCGTTCGGCTGCGGGCGCAAGGGGGTGGCCGCCCCGACCGGCGGCAGCACCGTGTCGCCGTCGAAAGTGGTCTTGGCGCGAAGCGTTGAGCTGACCGTGGCCCAGCAACGTTCCCTCGTTTATCGCGTCGAGACCGTCGGCGTCCTGGAGGCGGAAGGACAAACCGAAATCGCAGCGGGTGTCGCCGGCGTCGTCGATGAAGTGTTTTTTCGCGAGGGGGACGAAGTCGGCCCCGGGACGTTGTTGGCCACGGTCGACCAGGCCCGCTACCTGGCCGAGGATGACTTGGCTCGAGCCAATGTCGAGCGGGCGAAGGCCCAGCTGGATTTGATGCGCGACCTCAACGACCGCACGGAGCGCGCCGGGCGGGCGGTCTCGGAAGACGACCGGGCCAAGGCGCGTGGCGCCGTGAAGATCGCGGAAGCGGAATATCTGTCGGCCGTGGCGGCCCTCACCCGCGCCCGCCACAACCTGGAGCGCTCGCGCGTCCGCGCGCCGTACTCGGGGCGCATCAACAAGCGGCTCGTCACCAAGGGAAGCTATCTCGAGGAGCGCACGCCGATCGCGACCATCGCCGACTTGTCGCGCATCCGCCTGGTGGGTTGGGTCCCCGAAACCGCGGCTCCGACCCTGCGTGAGTTGCTCCGCACCCAGGACCAACGCTTGGCGGCGGCCCGGGCGGGGCTGGCCGCGGCGGCCCTAGGGGCCGACATCGCCGCGACGACGCTGTGGCTCAACGGTCCACTCTTGGCCCGCGACTACGTCTTGTCGGGATACGATCCGGAATTTGAACTGTTGGCCCTGCCCGGCCCCGTGTTTCACGGTCGCATTTTTTACATGAGCACGGTCGCTCAAGCCGACACGCACATGTTCGAGGCCAAGGCCGAAGTTCTCGGGTGGCCGGGCGACGCGCCGTCCGCGCGAGAGCCGAATCCCGGCGAGTCGCCGAACGCAGACGCACAACAAGGGGTGCCTCGGGCTGCCGCAGAAGAGAAGGGGCCGCGGCGGAAAACCGCGGGGCGGTTCGATCCGAAACTCTGGCCGGGCTTCACCGCCAAGATCCGCTTCCCTTTGCGGAGCCATCCGAATGCCTGCGTGATACCCGAGGAGGCCGTCCGGGCGAGCGAACGCGGCTGGATCGTGTTCGTGCCGGTGCAACAATCGCGGGAAGATGGCCAGCAGGAATGGGTGGCCAGAGCACGCACCGTGGTGCTCGGCTACCGGGCCGAAGGCTGGGTCGAAGTGCAACAAGGGTTGCACAGCGGCGAATGGCTGGTGCGCCGCGGGGCCGAGGCCCTGGAAGACGGTACGCCGATCAAGTTCCAGGTCGGTCCGCATTGACCGGCGCCGCGGCGTGACGGATGGCTTCTTTCATTTCCCGCACGGCACGTTCCATGCCGACCAACACGGCGCGGGCAACGATGCTGAAGCCGATGTTGAGTTCCTCGACGCCGGGAATGGCGGCGACCGCGGCGACATTGGCGTAATCGAGGCCGTGCCCCATGTGGACGTGCAAGCCGAGGGCGACGGCCCGCTCCGCCGCCTCGCGCAGCAATCGACATTGCCGCTGGCGTTCGGCTGCGGTGCGCGCTTCGGAATAGCGTGCCGTCTGAATCTCGACGGCGTGAGCGCCCAACTGCCGGGCCAAGTCGACGTGACGGGGATCGGGATCGATGAAATGAGCCACTTCGATGCCGGCGGAACGCAGACGCTCGGTCGCGCGGGCAATGGCCTCTTGGTGGGCAAAGAGAT
>JANWVS010000160.1 GCA_025056835.1 Gemmataceae bacterium
TGAGCAGTTTTTTGCGTGCTTCGTCGGTGTATAGTAGTTGCTTGGCCATTGCAAATGATCTCCGTATGATCCCCGTGCTCCACTGAAACCAATCCGCAGCCCGCCACAGCGATGCCGACGCCAGGCGGGCCACGCGGACAACTTACTTGACGACCTTTGCCAGAATGTCGTTCTCGCGAAGGATCTTCAACTCCTTGCGATCGACGGTCACGTCGTTGCCGGCGTACTTGCCGTAAATGACCTCATCGCCTTTTTGGACGTTGAGGACAGCCCGTGTGCCGTTGTCGAGCAGCTTGCCCGGCCCGACGGCGAGCACGCGACCGCGCTGCGGCTTCTGCTTGGCCGTATCCGGCAACAAGATACCGCCGGCTGTCTTCTCCTCCGCTTCCAGCGGCTCAACGACCACGCGGTCGTCGAGGGGCCGAATCTTCAGTTGTACCTCTTTTTCCTTGCTCATACGTGGTTCCTCGGTTGGTTTGAAAACGATGTCTTAGAGGGTCCAGGCTGCACGATCCGCCGCAGCCGAGAAGGCTACATGCCGCCCATCCCCATGTCGCCGCCCATGCCGCCATGGTGGTCATGGTGATGGTGGTCGTCCTTCTTTTCCTTGCTTGGGATGTCGGCGACGAGGGACTCCGTGGTCAGCAGCAAGCACGCGACGCTGGCGCCGTTTTGCAGGGCCGTGCGGGTCACCTTCACCGGATCGACGATCCCCGCTTTACGCAGGTCTTCGTACTCGCCGGTCAAAGCGTTGAAACCGTAGTTCTTGTCCTTGCTGCGGCGGATGTTGTTGGCAACGACCGTGCCGTCAACGCCGGCATTTTGCGCGATCTCTCGGCAAGGGATCTCGAGCACATTGGCCACGACGCGCACTCCCAACCCCTCATCGCCGGGCAACTCGAACTTGTCCAGCGCCTTGCGAGCGTGGATCAAAGCGACGCCGCCGCCGGCAACGATTCCCTCGGCAATCGCGGCCCGCGTCGCGTGCAGGGCATCCTCATAGAGGGCCTTGCGTTCCTTCATCTCCGTCTCGGTCGCGGCGCCAACCTTGATTTGAGCCACGCCGCCGGCCAGCTTCGCTAAGCGCTCCTGAAGTTTTTCGCGGTCATACTCACTGTCGGTCTTGGTGATCTCCTTGCGAATCATTTCGCATCGGCCTTCGATAGCCTTCGGATCACCGGCGCCTTCCGTAATGGTGGTGTTCTCGGCGTCGACTTTCACTTTCTTGGCGCGGCCGAGATCCTTCAACTGAATGTTCTCCAGTTGAATCCCCAAGTCCTTGAAAATCGCCTTGCCGCCGGTGAGGGTGGCAATGTCCTCCAACATGGCTTTGCGGCGGTCACCGTAGCCCGGCGCCTTGACCGCGCAGACTTGCAGAATTCCCTTGAGCTTGTTGACGACCAAAGTGGCCAAGGCTTCGCCTTCGACGTCCTCGGCGATGATGAGCAACGGCTCTTTCTTTTTCGAAATCGCTTCGAGCAGCGGAATCAAGCTCTTCGCGGAAGTAATCTTCTCTTCATAGATAAGGATGTACGGGTTTTCGAGAACGGCCACGACTTCTTCGTGGTTGGTCACGAAATGCGGCGACAGGTAACCGCGGTCGAACTGCATTCCTTGAACAACGACCACTTCGGTTTCGGCCGTTTTACCCTCTTCCACTGTGATCACGCCATTGGAGGCGCCCACCAATTTCATTGCTTCAGCCAACTTCTGGCCGATTTCGCGGTTGTTGTTGGCAGCGATGGTGGCTACTTCGGTGATTTCCTTCTCGTCTTTGTCGTCGATCTTTTCGGCCATGGATTGCAGGTGCTCGACGACCCGCTCCACTGCCTTTTGAATGCCGCGACTTAAGGCCATGGGATCGGCGCCGCTGGCGATGTTCTTCAACCCCTCGCGGTAGATGGCCTCGGCCAAGACCGTCGCCGTCGTCGTGCCGTCACCCGCGACATCGCTGGTCTTGCTGGCTGCCTCTTTCACCAGCTGAGCGCCCATGTTTTCGTAAGGATCTTGCAACTCGATCTCTTCGGCGACCGTCACGCCGTCTTTGGTGACATTGGGGCTGCCCCAGCCCTTATCGATCACGGCGTTGCGGCCGCGCGGCCCCAAGGTGCTGCGGACCGCTCGCGCAAGTTTCGTCACGCCGGCGAACAACTTTTGCCGGGCCTCATCGCTATACGACAGTTGCTTGGCTCCCATCTGCTTTCTCCTTGGTGAGTGCACTCCCACAAGGCCCCGCGACGCGTCGCTCGCCGCCGGGACCGCTCATGCACTGCCATGACTCCAGGGTGTCTCCCGGAAGGTGTCGGGCAAGGAGCAAGGCGTGTGCCACGCCGGGCTAAAAGGCAAGCGATGACCGTAACTACCTAATGTGCAACGAGTTGCTGCACCGGCAACGCTCCGCCGACGCCATGACCGTTGCTGTCAAACTGGCAGGAGGTTCTTTATCGCCAACCAAATTTGTCAACCACGGCGATTTTCTCACCGCCTCGGGGGAATATCATTTGAAAGAGTGATGAAGCTCGGCAGAGCAAGGTGCCCCGCCGCTGGTTTACGAGGCGGGCGGCAACTTTGGCCGTTCTTGCGAGCGATCCGGGGGAAGCATATGGATACAACGACTTACCGCTCGGCTTTCACAGCGGTCGTGCTGGTGGTGTTGTTGACGGCGCCGGCTTGGGCCGTGATCACGGCGCTACTGCCGCTACAGGATGTGATTCGCGGCAGTCAGATCATCGTCGTTGCGAAAGTGGAGAAACTTCATGCTGACAAGCCGGCCATGATCTTGCGCGTGGAAGAAGAGCTTAAAGGCAAGTTGCCTTTTCGAACACTTCCAGTAAATCTCAAAGGCGATAGCGAAGCGGAGAAACTCAACCATGTGCCTCAGCTGCTGAAGCGATTGGCGGACGATCTGCCTTTGGTCTTGTTCATCGAACAGAAAGACAAAAAATTCACAGCGTTGGCCTTCACGAACGGCACTTGGATGCAACTCGTGGGTGATCGCACCGGTCCCGAGACGGCCGTGTGGAGTTTAACGCACGGCGAGCCGTACCTGCGCCGCACTTTTGCGGGGACGACGGCGGAATTGCGCACGCTGCTGACCGACGTCTTAGCAGGCAAAAAGCGGGCCCCCAAGATCAACGAGAAGGAACCGCCTGGTTTTGGACCGGAAGTGGGCGGCATGTGACCTGTCCGACTTCACCTCCAGTCGACCGCTGCCGGACAAGGCCGGCGCTACGACGGCCCTGCGCACGGGCGTCCTCGCCCGCAAGGGGACCGACCTAGGCGTTCCCTGTTCAGATGTCTTTGCCGCGGATCAACGCCTTGAGAACGTGTTTGAGGCGGTCTTCGATTTTCTTGTGGGCTTTTTCCACCTCTTTGTCGGTCAACGTGCGGTCCTCGGCTTGGTAACTGAGGGCATAGGCTAGACTTTTCTTCCCGGCAGGGATGCTGTTGCCCCGGTAGACGTCGAACAGGCGCAGCCCCCGCAGCAGCCCACCGCCGGCGGCGCGAATCTCGCCCGCCACTTGTTCCGCCGGCATCTGCTCATCGACCACCACCGCGATGTCGCGCAGCGCCGCGGGGAAACGCGGCACCGGCACATACGCAAAGCGCCGCGGCAAAGCGGCTTGGAGAGCCTCCACGTCAAGCTCGGCGACCAGGACTTGATGGCCGCCGAGACCGTAGCTTTCCGCAACTTGAGGATGCAGCTGGCCAAACTCGCCGAGGACGCGTTCCGCCGCCAGGAAGGTCGCGGCTTTACCGGGATGGAGATACGGGCAAGCAGACCGCTGAGTCCGAATCGACGGCAAGTGCAGATCGGTGGCCACGGCTTCCAAGATCCCTTTGAGATCGAAGAAATCGAGCATGGCCTTGGCCGGCGGCACACCGCTGCTGCTGTCAGTCCAGGCTTCCGGTTGCCGGCAACCTGTCAGAGCGATCGCCAGCCGTCGCGGCTCCGCCGGCAAGGTTTGGCCGTCCTCCGGTAGATAGACCGGGCCGATTTCAAAGAGACGAATGTCATGGGTATGTCGCAGGTTCGCCGCCATGACGTCGAGCACACCCGCCAGCACGGTGCGCCGCAACACGGTCCGTTCGCTGCTGATGGGGTTCTTCAGCTCGACGTGTACCGCTCGAGGGACGACCGGCAGCCCGGGATGGGGGCGCTCCAGCGGAATTTCCTTGTCCGGCGCGGTGAGAGAGTAGGTGATCACTTCCTGCAAGCCACAACCCACAAGCAAATCGCGCAGTCTTTCCTCAAACGCCAACGCCACGTTGGTCTGTTGCGGCGGCAGTCGATCGGCGAGCAGCGTCGTCGGCAGCCGATCATAGCCGTAGATGCGTGCCAGGTCTTCGATTAAATCGGTAGTCCCCTCTTGCAGATCCAGACGATGAGGCGGAGCTGTCACGCGCAGTACTTCGTGGTTGAGCGGTTTCACGTCGAATTCGAGGGTGCGGAGAATCCGGATCGCTTCGTCGCGCGGCAATTCCATGCCGAGGACCCGCTTGATTTGCGACATCGGCAGCTCGATGACTTGGGCCGGCAACGGCGCGGGATAACAATCCACCATTCCTTGGGCGACCGTGCCGCCGGCACATTGCCGCATGAACTCGGCTGCCCGCTGGGCCGCGGGTGCAACCGTTTCCGGGTGGATACCCTTGCTGAAGCGCAGGCTCGCTTCGCTGGGCAAATCAAACTGCCGCATGGTGCGGCGGATGCTGACGAAATCGAAGTTGGCCGATTCCAGAAGGATGTTCTGAGTGGCCGCGGTCACTTCCGTTTCCAGTCCGCCCATGACGCCGGCGAGGGCGATCGGGCCGGCCGTGTCGGCGATGACGAGGTTCTCGGGTGTCAGCTTCCGCAGTTGCTTGTCGAGCGTGAGCAACGTTTCACCGGGTCGGGCGGGCCGGACCGTGATCGTCGGCGTCGTGCCGCCGGCACGGCGGACGAGCACATCCCAGTCGAAGGCATGAAGCGGTTGGCCCCATTCGAGCATGACGTAATTGGTGATGTCGACGATGTTATTGATCGGCCTCATGCCAGCATACAGCAAGCGGCGCTGCATCCATGCCGGGGCCGGGGCGACAGTGACGCCGCGAATCAGCATCGCGGCGTAGCGGGCCGAAAGTTTGGGGTCTTCGATCTGCACAGCGACCTGGCCGGTGATTGGCGCGCCCGCGGCCACGGCTTCGGTCGCTGGATACTTGAGCGCCTGGCCCGTCAGGGCGGCGACTTCGCGAGCCACGCCGATCATCGACAAGCACCGCGCCATGTTCGGCAGCACGTCGATTTCAAGAACAAGGTCGCCCATGAAATCGGCCAACGGCAAGCCGACCGGGGCGTCGTCTTCCAGGATGATAATACCCTCATGGTCCTCTTTGCGGTCGGACACACCCAGCTCGAGAAGCGAACAGACCATGGCATCCGACGGCACGCCGCGGATCTTGGTCGGCTTCAGTTCGGCCAAGCGGCGCTCTTCCGAATGTCCATCGAAGAGCACGGAGCCGGCCAAGGCCAGCACGACTTTCTGCCCGCGATCGCCGACCTTCAGATTGGGAGCGCCGGTGACCAATTGCTTGGTCTTTCCCTCACCCCAAGTGACGGTGGGCAGTTTGAGGCGATCGGCGTTGGGGTGCTTTTCGACACTGAGAACCTCAGCGATTACGATCTTGTCGCGGTCCCACACCGGACCACGGTCTTCGGGCCGGACGCGGACGCCTTCGGGGATCGGCAAACCCAGCACGCGCGTTCCCGACACTTCCAGCCCCGCCAGGGTGAGGCGCTCAATGAGCTGA
>JANWVS010000161.1 GCA_025056835.1 Gemmataceae bacterium
GAGTGCGTCGACATCGCAGCGGACTACGGGATCTCGGGCCAGTACGTCACACGGCTGCTCGACCAGGCAGCGCGGTTCCGCGGCTACCCGGCGGCGGTGCGCACCGACAACGGGCCGGAGTTCACCAGCCGTGCCTTCCTCGGCTGGGTCCAGGCCAAGGGCATCCGCCACCTGCTGATCGAGCCGGGCAAGCCGATGCAGAACGGCTACATCGAGAGCTGCAACGGCAAGCTGCGCGACGAGTGTCTGAACGAGCAGTGGTTCGAGACCCTGCACCAAGCCCGCCTCGCCGTGGCCGCCTGGCGGCGCGATTACAACGAGGTGCGCCCGCACAGCACCCTGGGCCGCTTCCCGCCAGCGCGGTTCGCCCAGCAGCAGCGCCGGCTCGCCGGCGATGCTGCTCAAAGCGCAAACGACAAACCCAACCCCATCAACCAGCCTTCAACCCACCGGACTCCTGCCGATCGATTGGTACGGCAGATGGGGGCAGGTCAACCGCACCATCGCGGTTTCGGGCGGGACGCATCAGACGCCTAGTATTGCCGCTGACAGGCAACTCGTACGCCGAGCGGTGCTGATCGTATGGGCGCCACTCGCTGGCTGCGCCTGGTCGTCGCCCCCCATTTCAGTCGCGAAGGGAACCTGGAAGAAAAAGCCGCTGCGGTTCTCGGACCGCAGCGGCTGGGCATCAAAAATTGAGCCTTAGCTACTGGAAGCGCACCTGCGCCTGCACGAAGAAGCGGCGCCCGATGACGTCATAGGTCGACGGATCGGTTCCCGACTGTACATTGGGTTGATACGTGCGCGGCTTTTGGTCGAAGGCATTATTGACGCCGACGCGTAGCAACCCGTTTTTGGTGAATTCCCAACTTGCGCCGAAGTCCCAATAGTACGTTTCCTTGACGCCGGTGAACTTCTCGCCTGGGAAGATGACTTCCATCCGGTTCTTCATCTTGTCGATATAACGGACACGAGCATCAATCGCGTACTGGGCAATCTTATAACGCGTCAGCAGGCTCGCTTTCCACTTCGGATGAGCCAATCCGAACCCGGCCCCGAAGTATGGGATGGTACCCGTGAAATCGTTATACGGGAGGTTCGGCGCAGTCTGGAGTTTGTACTCCAGCAGTCGGTTCACGTTAAGCGTCACATCAAGCCTGCCCGGTCCGACTATCGGACCCAAGTTGACCTGAACATCGATGCCACTTGTTTGGATCTTGCCTCCATTGGTCGAGGTAAAAGTTTGATCAGGTGACGCGAGGTTATCGAGAAAAAGGATGTCGTTTAAGCGGAAGATCCCAGCGCAATTTGGGTAGCTCGGGCTATAAGCGGAATTGTTGCCATAAAAGTTATAGCAATCCGCGATCAGTTCGTTTGTATCAGTGAAGACGATCGCATCCTTCACCTTGATCCTGTAGTAGTCCACTGACGCCCGTAGGCCCGATAGCGCGCCGCGGAACTCCGGTTGCCAAACGGCACCAAGCGTCATGCTCTGCCCCGTCTCGGGGTCGAGTTCGCGATTGCCGGAAAAGACGATGGAAGCCTGCGTTCCAGGAGTCTGAACAAAGGTGTCCACCGCCCCGCCGAGCCCGCCGATTTGGCCGGCGTCGCGGCACAGTAGACGCAACTGCGCCGCGTTCGGACCGACCGTGCGGGCGTTTGAAGTCACGGAGCACGGATCAAAGATTTGCGGCGCGCTTCCGCCACCGGAAAACAGTTCACCGAAGTTTGGAGCACGCACCGAGCGCTGCAGTGAGGCACGGCCACGCCAAGTATCTACCGGCACCCAGTTCAGATTAAGCGCCCACGTGTTCGCCCGCTTCCTCGGACTCTCTACGCCGTTGATCTCATCCTTGAAACGACTGGTCGAGTTACGGTACGCGAGGCTGATGTCCAGATCCTTCGCCATCGGCGCGTTCCGTAAAACGGGAAAAGCCAGCTCCGCGAACAAGTCCTTGAACGAATTGGTCCCGCCTGCCGGTTCCTGCACGTTGAAACCGGAGATTGGCCCAGAAGCAGCCCCCGGATCAAATGCGTATTTGAAGCGCCGCGACTCTGCGCCGAGGACCGCGGTGATCGGCCCGGCCGGCAAGTTGGCGACATCCCCCGTTGCAAATGCCTGCACAATTTGTTGAACGAACTCTTCACTAGTCGCTGTCTTAACCTGCAGGAAATCGATGCACTCTTGCGAGAGCGGTTGGCGGCCAAAGGGGTTCACCCCACCGGCACATAGACTCACGCCGCCATCCGGCGCCTCTAGGGCCTGCTGCAGCCGCTGCGTATTAACGTTGCCAGACTGCACCGTGCTAATCTTGGTCCGACCCTCCGAGGCGTAGGCTTCCCAGGTCCAAGTCTTGCCGGCTAGAGGACCCTTCGCGCCTCCTAAATACTGATTGACGATGTTGTCGAAGTCCTGGGTGCGCAAACCGATCGGTAGCGTCCGCCAGCGCATGAAAAAAGGCTCCGTCGCCCCCGCACCCACAAGTGCTGGGTTATCCCCGGTCCGCGATGCCAACAGCGTCTGCAAGTCCGCTGGGATGAAAGGATTGGTTACGGGAACGACCAGCTGATTGCCCGAGTTGAACGGCGCACCGGTGTTTGGATTGATCGCGGCGGTCACAAGTGGGCTCGAGGCTTCTGTGGGGCTCGCGAGCCCGGTAGCGGCTACGGAAACGGTCGGCACTGGTGTCGGCGCCAGCGCTTGAGTGGCCGAATAGCGCGTATTGGAGAAACGACCGAACACTTCGACGTCGTTTGCGAACCTATAGTCAAATTTCGTCATCATCGAGCGCCGCTCCAGCGGTAGCACGAGGATGTTGACCGCGTCGAAATTGTAGGAATAGACGTCTGGGAATAGCCTCGTATTAACCGAGTCGTCCACGGGGTAGCGCCAGTTGCGCACATCGACAGGACTGTTGAAGATGCCCACCGAGAAGAGCGTGCCATCGAGGTTGAACCCGACCGGCAATGTTCGCGGCACGGACCCTGGAGGGGCGCCCCCATACGAGGCTTGGCCGAATAGAGCATCGACCGCAGCTTGCGACGGCGCGTTATTAGAAGTGGGACGATAGGTCCCCTCAGGGAAAAAGCTCGTGGTTGACGTAGCGACTTTCGCAAAATCTCGTTGCCGCTTGATCAACCCCTCGCGATCTGCGAACTCGAACGATAGAACGGCGTTGCCTCGCCTGTCGCCGAAGTTGCCGCCGATCAGCGCAGATACGTTGCGTTCGAACGCATCCTTTTTTTCACTGTCGGCATAGCCAGCGTTTAACTCGACGCCCTCAAATCGAGGCTTCAGCCGGATGTTCACGACTCCCGCAACTGCGTCCGCACCATACACGGCAGCGGCGCCACCAGTAATCACTTCGATGCTCTCAATGAGCGACAGCGGAATGGTGTTCAGGTCGACGGTCTGATCAGCCGAGGAAACCATCGGCCGGCGGCCATCGATTAGGATCAGGTTTCGGTTCGACCCCAACCCGCGTAAGTTGATATTTGCCTGCCCGTTGTTCCCCGGGTTGTTCGAAGTAGTGGTCCCATCTGGGTTTGCCTGCGGCAACGTATTAAGCAACGTCTCCAGCGTGATGTCCTGATGGGCCCTTAACTCTTCCGCCGAGATCGTGACAACCGGGCTGCTGGTCTCGAAGTCGCGCTTAGTAATCCGCGTGCCCGTGATAATGATCCGTTCCGCCCTTTCTTCCGCCTGTTGTGCGGCTACCGAGTGCGAGATCAACAGAGTGCTCGCCCCGCCGAACGCAAGCAGCATGTAGCGGACGATAGGCTTCAGCGCAGGCATAAGGCTCCCCCGAAAAATCATTGTCGCAAGAACAGGCGCGCATCTCGGCGCCATGTGTTTGATTTTCAAATTCTGGTCCTCGCTCGTAAGCATTTGCAACAAGCACCTCAACCGGGGGTGGCACGTGTTGTTTTTGACCTACACGGCGAGGGGAGGTCCGAACCAATTCCCGTGCCGCGTCTCGTTGGCTGCAACCTGCGAAACAAAACCAAAGAAAGCCGCTTGGGCGAGGGAAGCCAACCCAGGGCGAAGGGCATTGCGTGCCAACGGGTGCTCGCACGGCGCGAGGCGTCGATCGCGCTGAGGCAGGTACAGTTGCCATGGCCTGAGTTGGTCGTCTCGATTGCGACGCACAACGCCTGAACAGGTAGCCGCCGCTCCTGCATCGTCTGCGGCGTCTTTGCACAGCGCGATGCTGCAGCACGGTAGTCACCTGTCCCTCCGGCAAGGGCATGCCGGGTTAATCCCTGTGCGGCTCAGGTGGGCACCCTGCGCGCCTTGGTCCGCGTCGACCTCATCCCGGAGCCGATCTACGACCTTCACCCGTGTTTCGGCTTTCCGACGCCCCCTCGCGACGCACGGGCGGGGCGGGTCGATCCTCGACGAGAGCGATCACCGGCCTCGGTTCGACGATTTGAAACTGTCTGGCGGCACCAGCTCGGAGGCCGTCGTAACCGCCGCGCCCCTGTCCACCGGCGACGGCGGACGGGGGCGCGACCCCAAAAAAGGGGGTGAGATCACGAAGGGCCGGCGGTGGCAGTTGGGAATGACGATGCGCGTCGACGCCGATGCAAGTGACTACGTGCCGAAGACCATGCCAACGCCGGGGCCAACCTGTGACGACAAGCCCGCAGTAGCCGAATGGTTCCAAACTGAGCGGAGGCGCCTGCTCGTACGCATTCCAAGACTGAACCGACCGAAACGCCGCCGTCGGCTGCACCGCCAACAACTTCTAGCGTCCAAGTGTGCGCCTGCCATCCGGCGAAGGCGATCGTGTGCGGGCAGGGAACTGCGCCTCAGGTCTCATCCAGCCACGGCGTCTGGCCCTTTTTTCATCTGGTTGGGCCCGAGTACGGCATCTCCAGGTCGGCCGACGGGACGATGAGGAACTCGGAGCGCCGCGCGTATTTACCGCGCCGGCACTGATAAACCCGGTGATGGCTTGGTGACTGGACTCTTGTCGACCCCGAGGCGCCCTTCGCAAGCGCTACGGCCGCTGCCGCTCAACGCGGCAGCGGCCCGGGACCGCGATCGATGGACAGACAACCCGTTCGCAACGCGAAAAGTGAAATCCACGCGACCTCCGAGCTCACAAGCACTCTAATCTCTGCCCGAGTCTTGGCCGCAGCGATGCTACGGACCGCTGCGCATGGACGCTGAGGTGGGCGGCGCCTGTACGGCTGGACCCTTCGTTGCGTAACTTGATCAATTTACGCACTCCGACCGGTGAGGGCCACAACCGGCGTTCGGATCGTCGAGTGCCGTGCCTACAACGGCGGCACAGTGGGTTCGGATCTGGAAACTTTCGCGCATGTCACGTCGGCCGCTGAGCCAGCGTGGCGACGCTGGCTGGATCAAGGTTCCCACGCCGCGTCGGGGCCAAGTTCGATCGCGCACCGTGGCGCGTCAGTCGGTTTGGCCCGTTCGGGGGCGAATTCGACTAAACGCTCGCCTACGTGCCCTGTTGCAACAGTTTCTTCGACTGGCGGCAATTTCATGGGCTGCAGCCTGTCGGCCGACCTGTGCGCCCGCCCGTGGAGACGCGCTAGCGAGGGGCCCCCACTCCGGCCAAGCCCTGGCCTTCGCCGACGGCCAAGGGCCTCCCACCTCGCCGGCGATACACTCGCGCCCCGTGACGAGCGCCGATGACGAGTTGCTGTGGCCCGTGCGCGTGTATTACGAGGACACCGACGCCGGTGGGATCGTCTATTACGCGAACTATCTGCGATATTTCGAGC
>JANWVS010000162.1 GCA_025056835.1 Gemmataceae bacterium
ACAGCGCGTTGTCGGAGGAGAAGATTCCGTGCTCGGCGGCCAGAGCACCGTTCCCGCAATCAACGACACCATCGTTGCTCTCGCCAGCCCACTAGGCCCCGGAGCTCGCGCTATCGTGCGGCTCAGTGGTCCCTCGGCCATGGTAATCTTGACCGAGCTTTTCGGCGACCCGACGATCGTCTCCTCGCCGCGGCGATGGATTCATGGCTCGATTGTCCTACCTGGAATGGCGGCGCCGTTGCCGGCGGAAGCCTTGGTCTGGCCCGGGCCGCGCTCCTACACAGGGCAACCTGTCGTCGAGCTTCAGACTTTGTCGAGTCCGCCGTTGTTGCAGCTATTGCTCGGACGATGTCAGGTCGCCGGCGCTCGCCCGGCGTTGCCTGGTGAGTTTACGCTTCGAGCCTTCCTGGCCGGTAAACTCGATTTAACCAAGGTCGAGGCAATCCTGGCCGTCGTCGAAGCCGATTCACGGCCAAGCCTCAAGGAAGCGTTGACGCAGCTGGCGGGCGGGTTGAGCTTGCCTTTGCAACAACTGCGCGATGATCTGCTGAACCTGCTGGCCGACTGTGAAGCGGGCCTCGACTTCGCTGACGAAGACATTCAATTTATTTCCGAGACAGAACTCTTGAGACGCATCACCAAGGCCCTGGCACAGATCACGTTGATCCAGAAACAACTGGATGAACGAGCGCTGGGCCGCAGGCCGTTTCGCGTGGTCTTGGCTGGTCCGCCTAATGCCGGCAAAAGTTGCCTGTTCAACGCCCTCGTTGGCGAGCAGCGCGCTCTCGTCAGCCCAGCACCCGGCACAACGCGCGACTGGATCGAAGCTGTCGTCGATTGTGAAGGCCTCGCCGTGCAATTGGTCGACACAGCTGGGCAGGGCCGCGCAATCGATGTCGTCGATCGCCGCGCCCAGGAGTTGGCCGTTGAGCAAATGACCGGGGCCGATTTGGTGTTGTGGTGTATTGCGCCGGATGCCGCGGCCGAACCGCCGATGCACACGAAGCTGGTACGGGTACAAACTAAGAGCGATTTATCGGGAGCGCCGGGCCATGGACTGCGCGTCAGCGCCCACAGTGGCGCCGGTCTCGATGAGCTGCGCCGCGAGGTAGCACGGCAGGCGCGACACGGCTCGGAAGCGACATTGGGCGCTAGTCTAGGACGTTGCCGCGGACATGTCGACGCCTGCCTCAAACACTTGCGTGCGGCCCATCGGCTGGTCCTTGAGGAACTGCCCGCAGAGTTATTGGCCATGGAACTTCGCCTGGCCATCGAAGAACTGGGCGCGATGGTTGGTGCGGTATATACCGATGATCTTCTCGACCGCATCTTTAGCCGCTTCTGCATCGGCAAATGACGTGCGGCTGTATAGTAAACTCCTGAGATGGCGACGTCGCTTCGCCCCCCTTGCGGTGCCGCCCGCAGACGGTCATCGTAGGCGCTGCCGCGACGACCACAAGGAGATTCAATTACCTTGGAGCGTTTGGAGTTGATTCCTCGTCACGCGCAGGGGGCGTCATGTGTCTGGGTATCCCGGGACAGTTGATCGAACGAGACGCAACCGCCGACGAGCTCTCAAGCGGCTTGGTCGAGTTTGGCGGTGTGCGGCGCCGCGTTTGCCTGGCCTGTGTTCCCGAGGTTCAACCGGGCGATTATGTTATCGTTCATGCCGGCATCGCGATCAGTCGACTGGAGCCTGAGGAAGCTCAGCGCCTACTAGCATATCTCAAGGAGATCGACGACGGCGAAGGCTGGAGCCAGCCATGAGGTTTCTCGACGAATATCGCAATCCAAAGCTGGCCCAACAATTGCTGCGCGCGATTCGCACCACGATCACCCGGCGGTGGACGATCATGGAGGTCTGCGGTGGCCAGACGCATAGCCTGCTTCGCAACGGCATCGACCGATTATTGCCGGATGAATTGCAGCTGGTGCATGGGCCGGGTTGTCCCGTGTGCGTCACGCCGCTGGAACAACTCGATCGGGCCATGGCCATCGCTTCGCGTCCGGAGGTGATATTTTGCTCCTTCGGCGACATGCTCCGCGTGCCGGGGTCGACTACCGACTTGCTGCACGTTCGAGCTGCCGGCGGCGATGTGCGCATCGTCTATTCGCCGCTCGATGCGGTGGACTTGGCTCAAGCAGAACCGACGCGACAGGTCGTGTTTTTCGCGGTTGGCTTTGAGACGACAGCGCCGGCGACGGCCTTGGCGATTTGCCGTGCCCGCAAGCTCGGATTAAAAAACTTCTCAATGCTCGTGGCCCATGTGCTCGTGCCCCCCGCCATGGAAGCAATTCTCGCGGCACCCGGCAACCGGGTGCAGGCATTTCTCGCTGCGGGCCACGTATGCACCATTACGGGATACGACGGCTATCAGCCGCTGGCTCAGCGTTTTCGTGTTCCGATCGTCGTCACCGGTTTTGAACCGGCGGACTTGCTGGAAGGCATTCTGCTGGCGGTGCGGCAATTGGAGCAAGGTCGCCACCAAGTAGAAAACCAATACGCGCGGGCCGTGCGGCGCAGCGGCAACACCGAAGCCCAACGAATCGTCGCGGAGGTCTACGAAGTCTGCGATCGTCCGTGGCGCGGCCTCGGCTCGTTGCCGCGCAGCGGTTTGCGTCTGCGTCCTGAATTCGCGGACTTCGATGCCGAACACCGCTTTGCAAGCGACTTGCCGCCGGTCCGGGAACCGCCAGAGTGTCGAGCCAAAGACGTATTGCAAGGGTTGATTCGACCCGACGAGTGTGCCGCTTTTGGTGTTACCTGCACGCCGGAGCGGCCCTTGGGGGCACCGATGGTTTCCAGCGAAGGAGCCTGCGCCGCGTACTGGAAATATCGGAGATTGGGACGGTAAGCTTTGTCCATCGGAACTGATCGTTCGTCGCTTGGTCGCTATTGAGTAATCGCAACGTGCGGCAGACGCGAAACGCTCCGTCGTGAGGTCAGCGCCGCGCCCTTCGGCGGCCGATCAATTGTAGCGCCGATCACAATCGTTTGGCGATGAAGATCAGCACCAGCGACACGGCCATTTCAGGACGCAAACGATGCTCGACGTCAACACGATTGTCGAACAAAGCCGGCGTTTCTACGTAACTCACGGTTTGGACGATTGGGCCGAAACGCTGGAGAAGACGTCGGCACTGGTCGACGATGGTGCCGAGCTTCAGCGTGCCCTCCGGCAAGGGTTTACGGCGGCGTTCGCTTTTCCGCCCTTCTTCAAGCAATGGGAAGCATTTGACCGCCTGGTAGATGAAATGGCGCGAAAACCGGCGCCGGTTCCTGACAATCAGCAGTATCGCGAGCCGCTGCTGAGCGACGGCTGGGCAGTGCCGGCTAATGGTAAAGTCGTGCAGCGATCCCACGACCTCGGCGGGCGCGAGTGGAGTGCTTATCTGTACGTATTCGCTCCAGCACCGGTAGCTAATTGCTGGGGCCGGACCGGCCGGCAGATCCGCGAACATTTCGACGCCAAAGGCTGGCGCGGCCTCACGGTGCCGGAGTATTTGGTTTTGCAACGAAGCTTTTGCGAACGGTACGGCGATCATCGTTTCGCGGCGGTAGCGCCGGCGCCAGCGATCGATCATTCTCTCTGGCTTGTCGATTCCGGCGATGACGAGCGATGCAGCGTTGCACAAGCCAAGCAAGGCGTCGTTCAATTGCAAGCGGCCCCCTTAAGCCATCGCGAGCGTCACCGCGCGACGTTGGCGGGACAGGTGCTCGTGTTGGCCTGAGGTGAAACAATCACGGTTGGGTGGCTCGCGGCGGCGTCGGCGGCGGCATGCCGAACACGCTGTTATTTTGCAACTCATCGGGAGTGACGCGCCGTTGTGTGGACGTAAACTGATGGTGACGTTCGCCGTTGAGCACGACCACCGCGGGCGGAGAATACAGTGTGACGCCGCTGTCGGGTTGCCACTTGACCTGGAGCTGCACACGTTTGACGTCAGGACGATACGTACTCCACGGCAGGAAGACCGTATAGCCCCAGCCGATGTCGTCTTTTTGAAGCAGCCGTTTCAAGGTGTCTTTGTCGATCTCGAATCGTTCCATAATCTTGGGCGGCGATTGTGCGTTGGCGTGTGTGGCATCGTACAGTTCGACAGATACGTTGCCGGCGGCTTGCACGCATTTCCCGAAATCTTCCATCAAGTAGATGCGGCCTGCAATGCCGATGAGCGGGCGGCCGCCGTTGACCACGTCTTGGGTGACGACAATACGGTTTTCCCAAGCGGCATGGACTTGCTGAACTGTTCCGGTGGGAACTTGTTGGTGCCAACGCCAGGCCGTGGTGTGGGCAAGACAGCCGGCCAAGACCAACGGGATCGTCGCGGCGCTATAGCGAGACATCCGTGTCCTCCGAAGAGTCAAGCCGGATCGCGTGGGATTAGGGTGAATCCATCGAGTCGCCACCATAGCGTGTCAGCGGTCCGGCGCCAAGTGCGACATCGGTTGCCCTGACATCTCACCGGGGGGACCTGTGGTCTGATGAGTAGAAACGGTCGGCTGCCCGGGGTAAGCAGGTCGTGGAGGCTGGGGAGGCAGCAAATCATTGGCGTTGCGGACCACGACGCGCGAAACTGGAGAGTTCTGGTTATGGTTAGAGGCCGGCGGCGTTGGCGTGGCTGCGATTTCCGGAGCGACCGCCGTGCTTTGGTGAGCCATCGGCGGCCCCGGCAGGGGCTGCGGTCCGGCCGACTGTGGCGGCAGTGAGCCGGCGGACGCTGGATGACCGTACCCCAAAGACTGGCCTTGGCTCGCCGATTCGCCCTCAGTCGGAGGCGTCAGCATCTTAGGCAGAAGCCCCTTGGCAGGCGGTAGCTGAGAGTTGGCCGGCGGCATCAGCTTCTTCGGCATTGGCCCGGTCTCCAAAAAGCCGGGGGCTGGCGTTTTGCCGTCGATGACCGTGGTGACCGGCCCCAAGGCGCTGGGGTTTTCGGATAACGGCGAGGCATGGGCTTTGAGGACGTCGTTGAGGATCCAATCCATGCGGCGGGCTTCTTCGGCCAACACGCGCTCGGCGTCGCTACGATTGTAGACGACGTGCGGCGTCAGGATGATGAGCAACTCGACCTTGCTCTTGCTTTGCGTTCGGTAACGAAACAGGGCGCCGAAACCGGGCAAGTCGCCGAGCCACGGAATTTTGTTTTCCGTCTTGTTGTCGCGCATCGTAATCATACCGCCCAATACGATCGTTTCGCCGTCATACGCCGAGACTGTCGTTTCCATCTGTTGAATTGCCAAGGCGTTGGAAATCTGGCCGCCGCCCAACGGCACCGGCGGTTGAATGACGGAGGAAACTTCCGGAATGACACGCATGATAACCCGGCCGTCGGGCATGATTTTGGGTGTCACTTCGAGGTTGACACCAACGCGCGGCCGGGCAATCGTCTGTTGAATGATGCCCGTGGCCGTGACCGTGCTACCCTGCACGATCGGGTATTCCGTGCCGAAGTTGACCTTGGCGGTCTGGCCGTCGAGAGTCATTAGCTGCGGTCGGCTGAGAATATCGATGCGGCCCTGAACGCGAAGTGCCCGAATCAGCAGGTTGAACGAATCGCTGGCGGCGGAGAAGACAAAACCACCGATGTTGTTCGTCGAAGAAATCCGACCCACGCCGAGGCTTCCGATGCTCTGAAAACCAACTTTGCTTTCTTCGATGTTGCCTGTGGTGACACCGGTGTTTTGGCCTGGAAACGCGGCCGGGTTGTAGGTGCTGTTCACCGGCGTCGTTGGTGGGACGAAGCTCGAACC
>JANWVS010000163.1 GCA_025056835.1 Gemmataceae bacterium
AATCGATTTGGACAGCGATATATTGACCAAAGCCCGCATCCGCAGCGTTGCCGATGTTGTTTCCAGCATTGTCCGCCAGGTATACCTGGCATTGGTAATTGCACTTGGGAACTTTATCTAAACCGCTCATTCGCTTGAGCACTTGGTTTTGGGTGTTGGTGACCAAGTTGGTGGTCGTGGTGTTGACAACGGCGTAGCGGGCTCCCTCGCGAGCCGAAGCATGGATGACCTGCTTAACAAAAAGATAACGGCAGTATTCAAAGACGCCGAATAGGAACAACACGAGGATGGCGGCCACAAAAGCGAATTCGACGACGTAGGCGCCAGTACGACGTTGCTGAGTGCGAAGCATCATGGGCCACTTCGTCCTTTCACAGTGGGGAGACGGGTTGACAGTATCATTGGAGGGGGATATCGCTATTCACCACGAGGGGAATGTCGCGCGTGCTAAGCCAATGGGCGGAGCCAATCAGGCTGGTTTTTTTGGTCACTTGATTCAGGAAGATCCAGCGAACCCGATCGAAGGGCAAGGTGACTTTGACTTGCCACTGATCCAGCTGGTTGGCTGTCATAGGGTTGCTGCGGCCGGGGTCGGTCAGGTTGAGCACCAGGACGTCGGAGGAGTAGACGTTGGAAATACCATTCTGCTGAAGGTAGCGGACCACGACGTCTTTGACTCCCGCCACGTCTTTGCTGCCCGTGGAGGCCTGGCGGGCGCCTTCCCGTGCCGCATTGCACAACAGTTGCTGGACCTCGATCATGCGGCCCAGTTCCCACACGCCGACGATAAAGATCAACAGCATCGGCAGGACGACGGCCAATTCGACGGCGGCCAGACCGTCTCTCGTCCGCTTCCGGTGGTGGGCTGCGCGGTGCACTAGGGTCATGATGGGTTGCTACCTCCACGCCGGCTGGCGGACGGGAAGCCCACGCGGACTACGCGCGAACTTGGGCCGGCGAATGCGGCTCGATGCAACTGTAGGTCGCGGTTTGGGCGCTGTCAAATGCAGACACCAAAAAAGGTCGACGCCATCGACTTACATCAACTCGCGCAGGGTTCCGCGAATGCGTCGCGCCTGGCCGATCGCTTCGATCGAACTGATTCGTTGATGGACGACTAAATGGATGGCCTCGGCAATACAGGCCGGATCGTCTTCGCCGCAGAAGAGAACATTGCGGCCCACCAAGGCCCCGCGAATGTTAGGCCCCGCCCCCAAGCCGCGGACAAAATCTTCGATGGTGGCGCTAGGTTTGCCCGTGGATTCGCCGCCGAGCAACAGAATGGGGAACGACGAGGCCTTGGCGACCCGAGCGAAATCGTCGCAATAGGGAATTTTCAGCCAGACATGGCCGGTGTAGTAGCCGAGGCCGCTGGCAATACCGACGGCCTTGATGATGTTGTCGGTCGTCAGGTCAGTCTTGTAGCCGGTGTCGGTCTTGACCACCGGTAACGGCTCGACGAAAGCCGGCAATCCCAACTCGGCGCATTCCTCAACAGCCTTGGCAACCCGTTCAAGTGTCTCCAGGGCGTAACGATCGTTTTTCTCACCGGTTGGCACCCAGCGCCACAGCAGTTTGGCGCCGTCGAGGTTCATTTCTTTGATCCGTTTGCCGGTCATGTAGCTCGAGGTGCGATCCATCATTTCGTGTTCCGTGCCTGCCAATCCGGTGCGGTTCATCGAGCCGATCAGCACGCGATCATCGAGGAAGCTTCTGCCGCCGCGCTTTTTAACCAGATAGTTGACTAGGGCGACCTCGTCGATGATGTCGCTGGTGGCCATGAGACCATCGATATTGCTGGCAGCAAGACAGCGAACGATTCGCCCGAGATAGTCGAGCCTGTGTCCCATGGCGGTAGGGTGCGAGCCGACGCGTGTGACGCTGCGTGCCGGATGGTCGGCGGCGAGAATGACGAGTTTGCCATCCGGCGCCAACACCTCGCGTTTCTTGCGTTTGAGCAGTTCTTCCTTCGCGAGGTTCGGCTTTTGGACCCGCAACTCAGTGACTTCGGCGAACATCTCTTCCGTGAAGAAATCCCGACTGCGATAGGAAAAGCCCAGCGGCAGCGCAAACGCGACGCCCAGGGAATGAGCGGCTTCATTGACAAGACTCAAGGCCACTTGAACCACATTGTCGCTTACTTCGTCGCCGACGGGACGCACCGCAATCGCCAGCGGACCGCGGAATTCGATCTCCGCCAAGGCGCGGGCATAATCCGCCAACACGGCTGGGGTAACGACACTTCCTTCGGCGCCAAAGCGTGGTTGCACGTCGCCCCGGCTGGGCACGCAGTTGCTGAAGTAGAAGGTGTGTAAGTACGGCGCCAGCCGCGCCAGACACTCGGGACCTTCTCCCGCGAGCGTCAGGCGGCCGATGCCGACTCCCAGGCCGAAATGATCGTGCCCTTCGCTGCGGAGCATTTCCGCCAAGGCGACCGCACGGCTGGTAGGGCCTATGAGTGCGTGCCGCCGCACGCCACCATCGGGCGACCCGGGATCGCAGACGCTGACGGCCAGCTTCATCTTTCGTTTCTTGGCTTCGGTGCAAAGAGTCCGAAGTGAGTGCGACAAAGCTACGAGCGCTTGTTCTTCGACCGCGGCGCTTTGCGGATCATAGGCCATACCCGATGCCGGGTTGCGGCCGCTGGCGACAAACACCTGCTCGGCCCCATAAAGAGCCGCTTCATCGAGCAAGCGAAGGATGCGGTCCACGGCCCGTCGCCGGTGGATTTCATTGGGGCAGCACAAGTCGGCCGGGTCGATCAGGTTTTCTTCGTTGGTCCATTGCACTGGTTCGCAGTGAAAAGCGACCTGCTTGCCGGCAGCGCGGACGCGCTTGGCGATTTCTTTCTGAAGCGTTTTCGACTTCACCGAAGTCAGCTCAATGACGTCGATGGCCTTGTTCGCCAGGGTAACATCGAGGGACTTGAGCAGATAGTTGCCGTCGATCAGGCTGCGCGACGCTCCATCGAGATTGCCCGGACCCGGATAGGCCATGTAAAAGACTAACGAACGTGGATTGGCACTGAGTGTCATGAGGTTGGAAACGGATCGGTATGCTAGCGGAGTCCCTTGGAGAACTGTACAATTTCCCGCGGTGACCGGCCATGCTGCTTTATGCCGACCAACGTTTCCTCGACCACGACACGGGTCATCATCCGGAAAATGCCAATCGGTTGCGCAGCATTCGCGCGCGCTTGGAGAAAGCCGCGTTAGTGCAACAATGCACGTCACGATCGTTCGAACCCTTGACCGCGGAGGCCGTGTCGCGACTTCATGACCCTACTGTGGCAGCGCGGCTCTGGCAGGTAGCTCAAGCCGGCGGCGGCCACCTCGACGCCGACACGGTCGTATCGCCCCAGTCGTACGCCGTGGCTTTGCTCGCCGCGGGTGCGTGTTGCGCCGCCGTCGATGAGGTACTGAGCGGTCCGGATCGGCGGGCCTTGTGTCTGGTTCGGCCGCCGGGCCATCATGCCACGACCCACCGGAGCATGGGGTTCTGCTTGCTGAACAATGTTGCTCTCGCGGCCCATCGCGCCCGCACGCTTCACGGCCTGGAACGAATCTTAATTGTCGATTGGGACGTCCATCACGGCAACGGAACACAGGACATCTTTTTCGCTGATCCGAGCGTGATGTTCCTGAGCATTCATCGCTACGGCCATGGTTTTTACCCCGGCACTGGCGCCGCCGACGAGACAGGGACCGGTCCAGGCCTGGGATTCACGCTCAACATCCCCCTGCCCTACGGTACGCCGCGCCGAGCATACCTCGGCGCCTTTAAGAATGCCCTGGAACGCGCCGCAGCCAAAATTCGCCCGGAGCTGATCCTGCTCAGCGCTGGCTTCGACGCCCACCGACGCGATCCGATCGGCTCGTTAAGCCTGGAATCGGAAGATTTCGGCGAAATGACCCAATTCTTGCTCGACGTGGCCGGTGTCCATGCCGGCGGGCGTCTGGTAAGTTGTCTCGAAGGCGGTTACGACTTGGAGGCCCTGGCCGAATCGGTGCAGATCCACGTCGAAGAGATGCTGAGACCGGCCGGCGAAGTCGCCGCGACATAACGCTGTTCCTCACCACGGAGCACGATGCCGCCGATCGCTTCTCCGCCTTGCGTGGCACGCACTCGGACGCTCATTCCCGGTATCGGGGAATGAGAGGGGATCCGCTTTGCTCTGCATCTGCAAAAATGTCTTATCCTGGAGAGACGCTGGCGGAGGAGACCATCGTTCGCGTCGGTTGCCGATGCAAACGCCAAACTACGCTTGCCAATTACTACCCTGAAGAGCTACGATACACCTGTCTCTCCTGTTGCTCAGCCGCTTGTGCCGATGAGACCTTTCGACCAGCGAAACTGAAAGAGCTGCCTATGCTGCGCATCCTCGGCTCGAAAAAGACGTTTTGCGACGGCTTGACTCGCCGCGACATGCTATGGGCCGGCAGCTTGGGCGCGCTCGGTCTTGGACTCAGCGACTATTTTCGACTGCGCGAATTGCAGGCAGCAAGTCCCAGCCGCGACCAGGTGCCGCGCAGTTTCGGTCGAGCCAAGGCATGCATCCTGCTCTTTCTTTACGGCTCGCCGAGTCAGCTGGAACTGGCCGACATGAAGTACGACGCTCCCCTGGAGGTCCGGGGGGAGCTGGGCGGCATCCGCTCCACTTTGCCGGGATGCGACGTCTGCGAACTATTGCCGTACACCTCGCGCATCATGGACAAGGTCACTGTCGTTCGGTCCATGACGCACCCGTATCCGATTCACGGAGTCGCGTACGCCACGACGGGAATCCCTGCGATCGACGTTGCCATGGAACTATCGCCGCGCGATACCCGCCATTGGCCGTTCGTCGGTTCGGTGTGCGATTACGTCTGGAGCCGCGAGCGGCGCCGCGAAGCGGGCGAAGTGCCGCACAATATCGCGCTGCCGTTTCCCTTCAGCAGCCAGCGCGTCGGCGAAGTTCCCCGGGCGGGGCCGTATGGTGCATTTCTGGGAAATGCCTACAACCCGTTGTGGACCGAATTCCAAGGTGCCGCGAACCGTACCGCGGTGAAGACGCTGCAAGATCAGCGTTTCGACGGTCCGGAACCGTATGTGGGTATCACGGCTGACAGCCGCTTTGTCCTGGCTAATGCGACGCGGCTACACGGCGACCTGACGTTGGATCGGTTGAACCGTCGCCGTTCGCTCACGGAACAAATGGACCAAGCCCGGCGCCGCCACGACGAAGCTACCCGAAGCTTCGACCGCTATCGGGAAATGGCTTATTCCCTTATCGGCTCCGAGCGCGTCCAAGTTGCTCTCGACATCGGCCGCGAACCGATGAGCGTGCGCGAGAGTTATGGTATGACGATCTTCGGTCAGGCAGCGCTGGCGGCGCGGCGGCTGGTGGAAGCGGGCAGCAAGTTCGTGAGCGTTTTCTGGGACGAATATGGTCTGGCCGGCTCCGGGTGGGATACCCATTGGGACCATTACAATCGATTGAAGAACGAACTGATGCCGGGTTTCGATCGAGGGTTTTCCGGCTTGATTTCCGATCTCGACCAGCGCGGCATGCTGGACGAGACGCTGGTATTAGTCCTCAGCGAACATGGTCGTACCCCCCGTCTCAACAACGCACGGGGCGGCGGCCGCGATCATTGGTCGGAAGCTTACACGTGCCTCTTCGCGGGGGGCGGCGTGGCCCGAGG
>JANWVS010000164.1 GCA_025056835.1 Gemmataceae bacterium
CCCAGCGTGTCGAACACGCGCTTGGCATCGTCCGCCGCCTGGATGGTCGTAAAGGTCTGAAATTGCTTGATGGCCAGCGTGATCGGCTTTTTGCACTGAAGCAACGAATACGGCTCTTCGCTGTTCCACTTCTGTAAGACCTTCAGGTCCAGACCGTCCTTGGGATCGTTGTTTTTCTCGACCTTGAGCGCCGGGTTGCGGCAGACAAAGGCCCTTTGGAACGGGTTGACGTACTCGGCCGCTCCGCTCTTGAATTTCAGTTTGCCCTGGTTCATCGGGTCTTCGGAACCGTAAAACTTGACATCGAGCTTGACTTTGTTGGGATCAGGCTGCGGAAGTTTTCGGATCGTTGTCAAGGCGCGGTGGGCAGCATCTTCCGAAGGATATCCTCCCACGAGGACCGCACATTGAACTTGAATGTGTTGCACGTCCTTGAGCAATTGCAGGGCATAGGCGGTGGGCACGTCATCGGTCACGATCGGCGTGACGGAACCGTCGCGCGACCGCGGCGTGTACATCACTTCGAGGTTTTTCTCCTTGAAGAATTGCCGTTGTTTTTCCAACACGGCCTGGACGCGCTCCATTTCCTTGCGCCGTTCTTCCAAGCCGTAAGTGAAGACGTAGGCCGGCAAACGGTAGGTGCTCCGCAGTTCGGCGCAGAACTGGCGGGCGTATTCCGGCGCTTCTTTGACGACGTAGCTGTGCACGCAAATCATCCACGGTCCCAGTTCCGGCGTCGGCTGGACATCGCGGTTGATGGCATAGCGGGCATCGGCCAGCAGTGCGGCCATCAACTCCTTGTAGGTCACATGATCGGCCAGGACACTGCTCGGGCTGGCGTGAACGTTGCCGTTGCCTGAGGTCCCTCCGCCGGCGGCGGGCACATCGAAGGGATTGCGCAGCACCGCTGCGCCGTCCCCCGAGCCTGGCTGGGCGCGACAGCGATTCACCTCGAGCGGCACCATGAGCGAGGCGACCGCCACGAGCACGATGGGTGTCCGAGAAATTTGCATGTCGGATGCCTCCTGAAGCGGCTGCACCGCTGCTTATCGGAGGCCGGTCTATAGCACAGCGCTGGCGGCAAGTCCAGGCGGCTTGGGCTGTGCGGCTCAGGCGGCCAGGGCCGTTCGATTACGGCGTAAGTCGTGATATTTCGAACGAACCAGGCCGGTTCACGACCCCCGCGAAGGGACTTATGGCACAATCGAACAGCCCTGTCAGGCAAACGGCCAGGCGGAGGCCAGTGCCGCCCGTTGTTTCTTCGTGATTGCCGCAATCCCCGATTGCCCCAGGGCCAACAAGCGATCCAGTTGCTCGCGGCTGAAGGTCGCTTCCTCGCCCGTTCCTTGAACCTCGATGAAGCGCCCCGAGCCGGTCATCACCAGGTTCAAGTCGACGTCGGCGTCCCGGTCTTCCTCGTATTCCAGGTCGAGCAACTCGACGTCGTCCACCAAGCCGACGCTGACGGCGGCCACGCTGTCTTTAACGACCTGGCGCGCCGGTCCGACGATCGACTTCAACGTCGCCAAGGCATCGACCAAGGCCACGAAAGCGCCGTTGATCGCCGCCGTCCGCGTGCCGCCGTCGGCTTCGAGCACATCGCAATCCAGCCACAAGGTTCGTTCCCCGAGCTTGGCGAGATCGACCACCGCTCGGAGGCTTCGGCCGATCAGTCGTTGAATCTCGACGCTGCGGCCGTCCACCTTGCCCCCCTTGTCGCGTGCCTTGCGCGTGGCGGTGCTGCCGGGCAACATCCCGTATTCCGCGCTCAGCCACCCCTGGCCTTGGCCTTCCAGAAACGGCGGCACGGTTTCTTCGATGCAGCACGTACAGAGCACGGTCGTTCGCCCCATTTTGACCAGCACGCTCCCGGGTGCCGAACGGGTGAAACGCCGCTTGAACGTAAGCGGGCGCAATTCGTGCGGTTTGCGGCCATGCGGTCGCGGCATCGTCGTTACCACCTCAGTGCAATTGACCGGCGCCGGCGCCGGCGGTATCATCCTCCACCGCATTGTATTTCCGCGAAGGTTGAGGATCTGCCGCATGGGCACGACGTCTCGCTACGCCAGTCTCGACGCCCCAGCAGCCTCGGGCATTATCTGGGAGGAAAAGGACTGTCTGTTGTGCGGCAGCGCCGCTTGGACGCCGCTGGTGGAAGCGCCCGATCCGACGCCGGGTGGGGCCGGCCAATGGTTCATGGTCGTGCAGTGCAAGGACTGCGGCCTGTGCTATACCAACCCGCGGCCGTCGTCGGATTCGATTCAGCAATTCTATCCTCCCGGTTACGTGCCTCATCAGAGCCGTGTTGCCGCCGCGGAGCGGTCGTGGTGGCGGCCGATTTGGCCGGGTCGGGCGACCGGTCGCCGATGGCTTCGCTTACAGGGGGAAGGGCGGTTGCTCGATTTTGGCTGCGGCGGTGGGGCCTATCTGCTGCGGATGCGGCGGCAAGGTTGGCGCGTGGCCGGGATCGACACCTCGGCCGAGGTCGTGGAGCGTTTGCGCACGACCTTTGGCCTGTCGGTGTTGCACGGTTCGTTGCCGCACCCGGAATTGCCTGAGGAGTCGTTCGACGTGGTCACGATGTGGCATTCGCTGGAACATGTTCACGAGCCGTTGACGGTGTTGCGCGGCGCGTACCGCGTGTTGACGCCGCAAGGCCGGCTCATCGTCGCCGTACCGAATATGGATAGCGCCGCGTTTCGCTGGTTTGGCCAGGCCTGGAACGGTTTGGACCTGCCGCGCCATTTGGTACATTTCGCCCCGTGGTCGCTCCAATTGATGCTGCACCGTGTCGGTTTTCGCCGAGTGTCGATCCGCATGCAGCGGCGCAGTAGTTGGTTGCGTGCCAGCGCCCGCTTGGCGGCGCGTCTCCAGCCGCGCTTGGCTTGGAGTCTCCGCGTACTTCAGGGGCGTCTCGCTGCCAACCTCGCCAGCTGGTACGCCTTCGTCACACGCCAGTCGGATTGCATGATTGCCCAGGCCAGCAAGACGTAAGACGTCACGAAAGGTGCCGCCCGATGCCGTAGTATTGAAACCCGTGGGCGGCGACGGTTTTGGGGTCGTAAAGGTTGCGGCCGTCGAAAATGACGTGGCCGGTCATCAGCCGCCGCATCATGTCGAAGTCGGCGTGGCGAAATTCTTGCCATTCCGTCACGAGGATGAGTCCATCGGCGCCTTCAAGGGCACCATAGGGCCGGTCGAAGTAGCGGAGCTTGTCGCCATAGACGGCTTTGACGTTGGCCAAGGCCTCGGGGTCGTGGACCTGAAGCTTGACACCTTCGTCCAGCAGAGCGTTGATGACCTCTAAAGCAGGGGCTTCGCGAATGTCGTCGGTGCGCGGCTTAAAGGCCAACCCCCAGATGGCCAGGCACTTGCCCGCCAGGCGCGCTCCGAAGTGCTGCTTGACCTTTTCCGCCAGGATTTTCTTTTGCTGATCGTTGACGCGGTCGACCGCTTCGACGATGTGCAGACGGGCACCGACGGTCCGCGCTTGATGGATCAACGACTCGAGGTCCTTGGGAAAGCAGCTGCCGCCGTAACCCGGGCCGGGATGGAGGAAGTGGAAACCGATGCGCTGATCGTGACCGATGCCGCGGCGAACGTCGTTGATGTCGGCGCCGAGCTTCTCGCACAGATTGGCGATTTCGTTGATGAAGCTGATCTTGGTGGCCAGCATGGCGTTGGCGACGTATTTCGTCAGTTCGGCGCTTTCCGGCGTCATGATGAGGAAAGGCCGTTCGGTGCGAAGAAACGGCGCGTAAAGCTCGCGCAGGAGCGCGCCGGTCTCCGGTCGGCGCACGCCCACGACCACGCGATCCGGCTTCATGAAGTCCTCGACCGCCGCCCCTTCTTTCAGAAACTCCGGATTGCTGGCGACTTCGATCGGCCGCCCTGCTGTCTTGGCCATGCGTTCGGCGAGGCGTCGATTCGTGCCCACGGGGACCGTGCTCTTAAGGATGACGACGGCGTCGGGAGCGACCGCCGCGGCCAGGGCATCGCCGACGGCATGAATGGCGCTGAGGTCGGTGGAACCATCCGCCCCTTGCGGGGTGCCGACGGCAATAAAGATCAGCTTGGCGCCGCGGACGCCGGCGGCCAGGTCGGTGCCGAAGGCTAGTCGGCCGTCGCGGCGATTGCGCTGCACCAATTCGAGAAGGCCCGGCTCGTAAATCGGCAGACCGCCGGCGTGCAGCTTGGCGATCTTGGCAGCGTCCTTGTCGATGCCGACGACTTCGTTACCGCTCTCTGCCAGGCAGGTAGCCGTGACCAGCCCCACGTACCCCGTACCGATGACGGCAATCTTCATTCCGGTTCCCTCCGCAGCGGCGTTGAGCCGGTACGAGCCGACCGGCGGTGGTTTGACCGCTCGGACCGACGGTGCCGGTCTAGGGCCTCCGGCCCAACGACGTCCTAACGGTTCATGGCCCTTTTCATGGTCACACCGAGGTCGGCCGGGCTATCGGCGACGAGAATGCCGGCGGCGCGGAGAGCCGCGATTTTATCCTTGGCTGTCCCGCTGCCGCCCGAAATAATCGCACCAGCGTGGCCCATACGCTTGCCCGGCGGGGCGGTTTGTCCGGCGATGAAGGCGGCCACGGGCTTGGTGACGTTCTTCTTGATGAACTCGGCTGCTTCTTCCTCCGCGGTGCCGCCGATTTCGCCCATCAACAGGATCGCTTCGGTCTGCGTGTCTTTTTGAAAGAGGTCCAGAACGTCGATGAAACTGGTGCCATGGACCGGATCACCGCCGATGCCGACGCAGGTCGATTGCCCCAGTCCGACGTTGCCGAGTTGCCAGACGCCTTCGTAGGTCAGCGTGCCGGAGCGGCTGACGACGCCGACCGGTCCGGGCTTATGAATATAGCCGGGCATGATGCCGATCTTGCACTGGCCGGGAGTAATCACGCCGGGGCAATTGGGCCCGATCAAACGAACCTGGGGCCGTTCCCGGAGGAATCGTTTGGCCCGAATCATATCGAGCACGGGGATGCCTTCCGTGATGGCGACGATGACGGCGATGCCTGCGTCGGCCGCTTCCATGATGGCATCGGCCGCGGCCGGCGGCGGCACGAAAATCATGGTCGCGTTCGCCCCGGTCTTGCGGACCGCCTCGGCGACGGTGTTAAACAGCGCGAACCCTTCCTTCGTTCCGCCCCCCTTGCCCGGCGACACAGCGCCGACAATGTTGGTGCCGTAGTCGCGGCACTGCTGCGCGTGGAACGTGCCCGCCTTGCCGAGACCTTGTACCAGAACGCGGGTCGATTGGTCGATCAGGATACTCATGCGTTTTCCTAGGTCATTGGCTTGATCACGTCCTTCGCCTGGCCGCTGTACCGGCACGCCGCGCCGGTCGGCTGGTCGCAGGTTTGCAGGCGCCGTGCAAGCAAAGGTCGGCTTCGCTTCACCGCGCCGCAGCCACCACTTTCTTGGCCGCATCGGTCAGATCGGTCGCCGGCGTCAGGTTGAGACCGCTTTCCTGAAGCAACCGGCGTCCCTGTTCGACGTTGGTGCCTTCCAGCCGCACGACAAACGGCACGGTCGGCTTCACTTCTTTGAAAGCTTCGATGACGGCCCCGGCGATGGTATCGCACTTCATGATCCCGCCGAAGATGTTGATGAGCACGGCCTTGACGCTGGGGTCGGCCAACAGAATGCGGA
>JANWVS010000165.1 GCA_025056835.1 Gemmataceae bacterium
CTTGGCCCGTCAGCATGTGGTAGAACGTGCAGCCCAGCGAATAGATGTCGCTGCGTGCGTCGGCCTCGCGCGGTTCGAGGGCCTGCTCGGGGGAGATGTAGTCGAAGGTGCCCAGCGTCATGCCGGACTGCGTCAGCTGATCGGTGTGCGGCTGCATGTTGCGGGCCAAGCCCATGTCCACGAGTTTGGCACGACCGGTGGGCGTGATGATGATGTTCGACGGCTTGACGTCGCGATGCACCACGCCGCGGGAAGCCGCGTGTTCCAGACCCGTGGCGATTTGCAAGGTGATGCGAACGGCCTCGGCGACGTCTAAATGGCGGCGGCGCTGGAGGATCGTGCGCAGGTTTTCGCCTTCGACATACTCAAAGGCGATGAAGTGCAGCCCCTGGTCTTCGCCGCAGAAAAAGACCCGGGCTATGTTCTCATGATCCAGCTTGGCCGCCGCTCGCGCTTCCTGGTGAAAGCGGCGAACATTTTCCTGGTCTTGGGCCATATCGGGCGGCAAGACTTTCAAAGCGACGATGCGATCCAGCTGGGTGTCCCTTGCCCGCAGGACGGCCGCCATCCCTCCGACGCCGATCGGTTCGATCAACTCGAAGTGGGCCAGCTTGCGGCCGCGCAGGGTTGCCAGCAGCCCCTCGGCGGTCGTCGCTTTCGCCGCGCCAACCGCCGGGCCGGCGGCGATCGGCGGGGCCTTGGAAATAATCGTCGGTGCTTCGTCGGCGGCGTCGGCGTCGTCCGGAAAAATGTCGGACCCCTCGCCGGTGACCAGCCGGAGCTGGGATTCCGACTTGGGCTTGTCGGCGGCAAGCGCGGCCTCTTCTGGGCGCCGTCCTTTGGTTTGTTCCGACATGCAACCGTCTCGCGATCTACCAGAAAACCTCGGGAAACGACTCCGTTCGCTTCCAGATGGACGCTTGAACCGTCCATCCCTAACCCAAACTTACCTCCGTGCGCCGCGAGGGATGGCCGTGCTCCATCCGCGACGGCGTCTGCGGCGAGAAATGCCCAGCCCACAAACCACAGACGCTCGTTGTCGAACCCTGTCAAGAATACGACCAGTATAATCGACCGCCGGGCTGTTTGTCAATGATGCGGTCGTCTTTAGAATTCGAGCGACTCGAGCTGGTCGATCAGTTGATCAAGTTCGTCTTTGGGTTGCGGGGCCTTGCCCGCCTGGCGTTTTGGGATGCCGACCGACATGCCGACCGCGCTGCGACCGTCGGCGAGTAGTTCCCGATCCCGCTCGGCCACGGCTTGTTTCAGGGGATCTTGGGCTTCGCCGCCAAAGAGCTTGGACAAGTCGATCTTCAAACTCCCAACCGCCCCAACGGCGGCACCAGCGATCGCTGGCGTCTTGTAGTCGGGAAACATGATGGCTTGCTCGGGACAAACCCGACTGCACGCCGGGCAGCCCTTGCGGCAATTGTCTTGGTTCTCGACAACGATCCTGTCGGCATGGTCAATTCCGTAGACGCCAAACAAGCAAAAGTCGATACACTCGAGACAGTTGGTACAGCGGCTGTAATCAATCACGGGATACCACCGTCGCGCCGGCGATTGCAGCAATTGCTCCGGTGGGAAGCTCGAGGGACGATGGTTTACTGGGGACGCGGCCGACGCATTGTGGAGGTTTCCCAATCCGAGTTGCACCAGTTCCGACTTGGGCGCCGCCACCGCCTGCCGCGACGCTTGACGCACACGGCTTTCCTCGGCAATACGCCGAATTTCAGCGACGTAGGGCTCGTGACTGTTGAAATCGCGGAGATCGAGACAGTAAATGTAGCGGTCTGGGACGTCGACGGCCCCGATGCCTTTCGCCACAGGCCCTGCCGTTGCTTCGGGGTCGTTCTCTTCCTCGTCGTCGGTAGGCGGCTTCAGTTGCGTTTGGCCCCAATGGCCCTTGACGCCATCGCGATCCAGCACCCAGAACGCCGCGCGCGGATACAGCCAGCTGAGCACCACCAAATCGCCGGAGATGGACTCGAGGAACAGCCGACCAGTGTGATCGGGCCCTAGGTCGTACAAGTTCGGCACGACGGATACATCGAGTCCTGGCTCGAGCAACAGCGCGGCGACGAGCGCTTCTTCGAGGGCGCGCCTCGTGGGATTTTTTCCCTGGGCTTGCGACACGACGACTGTCAAGCGATGGCGACTCATGGTGCTCCCTACATGTGGCCCTTGAGCATGTTCTGTGTTTTTTCCCAGTTGGCGTCCAGGAAATTGAAGTACTCCTGCGCGCTGAGAGTGTCGGCGTCGGTTTCGGTCATTTCGAAAAGCCAACCTGCGCCGTAGTTATCGACGTTGATGGCCGATGGGTCCTTCAAAACGTCGTCGTTAAAGCGTAGCAACGTGCCCGACAGCGGTGCGAATAAATCGGAAACGGCTTTGGAGGTTTCGATATGGCCAATCAGTTGCCGGGCCCGCACGGCTGCCGGCGGGCTGACGTGCCAGTCCAGAAAATACACGTCTTGCATCAGGCGGACGGCGTAACTGGTGAAGCCGAACCGCGCTAGTGCCCCGTCGTATCGGCACCACATGTGATTGCGGGCGTAGCGCAACTCCCCCGGAAGGACGGCGGCAAACTTTCCCATCATGAAGGTCAGCGTTTCGGCCATGGTCACGATCCCGTGCCGGGAGACGCGGTTTACTTTATCGGTTTTCGGAGCGGTCGTTGCGATGGGCAAGGACACTCTCCGGCGGCGACGAATTGCGGCTGGCAGGGCGGAACGACAACGCTGAGGCAGTCGCTCGGCGCCGTTGCGGACTGGGAGGAGGGCGCTAATTCGTCTCGGCGCGGCCAAGGCCTTTGCGGTACAATTCCGCCTTGCCTGGAATCGTGGAAGCCACGCAAAGGAGTGCGAAGACCATGAAGAAGTTGTTAGCAAAGAAGTTGTTCTCCGCCATCGGTTCGACGCTTCTGGTGCTGGGGGCATTCGTGTCGGCCCTGGCGCAAACCTCGGGGACCAAGCACCAACCTGAGCCGGTGCCGCCGCCGGCGGGCTTGCAACTGCCGCCGCCGCCGCCAGCGACCGCCATTGCCGCCACCGTCAACGGTCAGCCGATTCCGGAACTATCGGTGTACCGCGGCTTATTGCGTGAGCCGCCGAAAAACTGGCCGACAGCCCGCAAGGAAGTGCTCAATTACCTCATCGACAACGTTCTGGTGGACCAGTATCTCATCCAGCTCAAAATCACCGTGGACCCCAAGGAGGTCGAAGAACGTTTCCAACAGATCAAGGAGGAGGCAAAAAAGAGCGGACAGAATTTTGCCGAATTGCTCGCGAAGTTGCAGATCACCGAAGACGGGCTGCGCCAGGAATTACACGGGGCACTGCGCTGGGACAAGTTTGTGTTGCGACAAGCCACCGATAAGGTGCTCCTGGACTATTTTCAGAAAAACCCAGCCATGTTTGACGGCAGCCAAGTCTTGGCCCGGCACATCCTCGTGACGGCCAAGGACGACGCCGAAGGCCAAGCGAAAATCGCTGCGCTCAAAAAAGCCATCTTGGACCAAGTGGCCGCGGCCATGGCGAGCGTGCCGGCTACGGCCGACAAGGCGGCGCAGGAGAAAGAGCGGGCTGCGGCGCTGCTGAAGGCCTTCGCGGCCGCGGCGGAAAAGGAGTCGGCGTGTTCCTCGGCGAAGCAGGGCGGCGCGATCCCGTGGTTTGCCCGAGTCGGCGACATGGTCGAACCGTTTGCGCGGGCTGCTTTCGCCCTCCAACCCTATCAGCTTAGCGACGCTGTTAAAACCGAGTTCGGCTACCATCTGATTCTGGCGTTGGACCGCAAACCCGGCCGCGAGGCGAAGTTTGAAGAGGTCAAACCGTTCGTGCAAGAAGTTTATGCCGAGCGTTTGCGGGAAGCGATCTTGGCCGCCTACAAACCGCGAGCGAAGATCGAGATCCACGCCGGCAAATGAGCGACAAGGATCCGCAGCCGGCCAGCCGCATCGGCCGCACGAACGTCCGGGCCGTCTTAGCCGCCGGTTTTTTTGGCGCCGTTGGCGTTGGCAATGCGGATTTGGCCGCGGAGGTAGTCAAGGGCCAATTCCAGTTGTCGGTCCTTGAACTCGGCTTTGCCTTCGGGGGCCTTGTATCCTGGCCGGTGGATTATCTCGTTTTCTCTTTGGAAATCCTGCAAGTCGTTGCGTTCCTTGGCGTCGAGCTTCAGCGCGAAGCCTTCGTTGGGGGAAACGCCCCAAACGTCAGGGTCGTCGTCGCGGTGTTCGACATTGCCGCGGTTGAGGTTGCGGCCCGACGGCCGCCAGAAGCTGGCCGTCGTCAGTTTCAATTTGCCCCCGGTTTGGAAGTTGTTGATCGTCTGCACGCTGCCTTTGCCGTAGGTCCGCGAACCGACGATGATGGCCCGACCATGGTCTTGCAGGCAGGCAGCGACAATCTCGCTGGCGCTGGCGGAGAAACCATTAACCAAGCACACCATGGGGAAGGTGGTGTAGCTGCCGTCGGAGCGGCCGACATAGGAAGTTTCCGGCCCATTACGGGGACGAATGGTGACGATCAGGCCGTCGTCGATGAACAGGTCGGATATTTTCACGGCGGAATCGAGCAAACCGCCGGGGTTGAAGCGGAGGTCGAGGACGAACCCCTTGATGCCGACTTCCTTCGTCAGTCGGCGCATGACTTTTTCCAAATCGCGATACGTGTTTTCGGTGAATTGCGTCAGGCGGACGTAGCAGATTTTATTCTCAGGATCGATGACGTAGTCCCAATGGTCGTCGGCCTTGCGTTTGAAACCGACAACGGTCTCCATCTCCACTTTCCCGCGAATCAGGTTGAATTCCAGCGGTTTGTCGACTCCTTCGCGTTCGATGATGATCTTGATCTTCGTCCCCGGCTTACCGAGGATTTTCTTGACGGCCTCTTCCGTTGACATTCCCTTGGTGGAGATCACCTCCGGTTTGCTGAGCGGTTTACCGTCGCTGTCGACTTCCCGAATGATAGTCGTGATGATGTCGTTGGCGTAAATCTTGGCTTTGTAGGCAGGGCTGCCCATCAGCGGCGTGACGACCTGAAGCATATCGCGCGAGGCGCTGCGGCGAATTTGCACGCCGATACCGGTAAACTGACCGCGTGTTTCTTGTTCGAAACGGGTCTTTTTTTCGGGAGCGATGTAATCGGTGTGCTTGTCCAACTTGCCGAGCATCGCCTGCAGCGACACGGTAATGTCATTGCCGTCGCCGAGGTCCTCGCGTTTGCCCAGGTGAAGGCGCGACTCGGTCAACAGCTTGACCAGGTCCACCTCCTTGAGCGTCTTGGCGTTGTCGAGCCGGTCTTTGAGGTGGGAAGGAATCGTTTCGTTGACCGACTTGTACATTCCCTTGATGGCATCGACCGCCATCGTGCCCATGTTCGTTTCCTTGACGTAATTGTCGCGGACCATCTTGATGGCTCGCATGACCATCAGGGCATAGTGGTTCGCATCGCGCTCGCTCAGCTTGAGTTCGCCGCGCACTTCGTCGCGGCGTTCCAGAAACGCCGCCAACTCGGTCTCGCCGTCGACGAGTTTCTGATACTCCTTGCGGAGCTTCTGCAACGTTTCGAGCTTGGGCATCCGCCTCAGAAGATGTCGGCCTTCCTCGGCAATCGCTTTGTCGATCTTTTTTTCCGCGACGAGTCGA
>JANWVS010000166.1 GCA_025056835.1 Gemmataceae bacterium
AACGGGTTTCCCTGAGCCTGGACCGGCCGCTCCTGCCCGGCCCAGCCCGACGCGTGTACCTGGTCCACGTCATCGGTCCGCAGCCGCTGGAAGTGCCGCCGCAACCAATGTCCTGGTCGGAATATCAGGCGTGGTTGGCCCGCCTTCGCGCCGCGGGGTACCAGCTGACGACCCACGGACAGGATGTTATCCCAGGCCCGCGAGAGCGCTAGTCCCGGTCGCCGGTGCGGCAGCCATCCCCGCGAAAGCCCAACCGACCGCCGCCCGAGCGGTGCTTAGGGCCGCCAGTCCGGCCCCTCGGCGCAAACTTCGCGGAAGAGGAGATTTAAGCGTCGGCCCATCAGACGCAAGCGTTCCAATTCGTCGTTGGCGAGGTCTTTGGTTTGGGCGAGGTCGTCGCGCAGGTGGTAAAGCTCGTAGGCGACGAGCTTGCCTTTCTTGAGCAATTCGCCGTCGCCCAGCTGCCAAGTACCGCCGCTGCCTTTGGGTACCGGTTCGCACTTCCCCAGCACCACCCAGTCGCCCTCGCGGAGCGCCGTGTGCATGGGGCCGAGGGCGCGATAATAGTGCCAGAACAGCGGCGTCTTCCGGACGACGGCTTGTCCGGCGAGCATCGACGTCAGGTCGGCGCCGTCGATGGGGCGGTCGTCCGGCAATGTGGCCCCGGCTGCTCGGGCGAACGTGGGGAACAAGTCCAGGCTCCAAACCGGCTCGTTGCTCACCTTCCCCCAGGGCCGAGCATCGCGCGGCAGGGTGGGAGGCACGTGCTTGGCCGGCCAATACAAGATACCGGGAACGCGGATGCCGCCCTCGTACAGCGACAGCTTACGCCCTCGGAGCGGCCCGGCCGAGCCGAAGCTGCGCCGCGCCGTTTTGTAGCGGTTGAGCGTCTCCGGACCGTTGTCGGAACTGAAAAAGATGATCGTGTCTTCCGCCTGGCCGAGTTGTTCCAGCGCCTTGAGCAAACGCCCGACGGCCGCGTCGAGGTTGGCCACGCTGGCGAAGTATTGGGCCTCATCCTCGCTTTTGGCCTTCGGATACGAAGCGACCAGGTCGGCTGGCGACGCAACTGGCTCGTGCGGTTCGTGAAAGCACACGAACAGGAAAAACGGTTCGGGACCGGCTCGAATTTGTTGAAGCCAAGCTATGGCCTCGTCGACGACGATTTGGCACGAAAAGCCCTTGAGCGGTCCCACCGGCTTGCCGTTGCGGACGAAATTGTTCGGGTCGGCGTGGGAAGGCGCGGCATTGTTCTGCGTGCTGAACCAGTGTTCAAAGCCGTGATCGTGCGGCTGCGGCTGCTTCGGCGAATTGAAGTAGCCGTTGAGGTGCCACTTGCCGACGTGGGCCGTGCGATAGCCGAGGCGGCGCAGCAGGGTCGCCAAGGTGATCTCGGTTGCCGGCAGGTGCATCGGATTGTTTTCGCTGATCCAGGTGTGGACGCCGGTGCGCGTCGGAATGCGGCCGGTCAATAAGCCGGCGCGGGACGGAGAGCACACCGGGGCGGCGGCGTAGCAATCCGTCAGCCGTAAGCCCCGCTGGGCGAGCCGGTCGAGGTTTGGCGTGCGAATCTGCGGGTGGCCGAAACAACCGAGATCGCCATAGCCTAAGTCATCGCAGAGGATTATCAAGAAGTTGGGCCGACGGACCTGGCGCACCGCTGGGTCGGGCATCTGTTCAGACCACGCCCAACCGACGAGACAACAATACGCAACGGCGGCAAACACAGTGGACTCCTGCAAATCGCCGGCTATTGTAGTCGCCAACACCCGGAACGGGCACGGATTGTAACCTCGAAGGCACTCACTTATGGTCTTCCCCCTTTTCGACGACAACAGCCAGCGGCGCCGGTTCCCGCTGGTCAATTACTGCCTGATCGCCGCCAACGTGTACGTCTTTTTGGTGCTGCAAGATGCCGGGAGCCCGAACAATCACTTCACCTATGCTTGGGCTACGGTACCTGAAGAAATCCTCACCGGCCGCGATGTCGTCACCGAATCCAAAGAGGTCATCCATCCCTTGACGGGCCAGCGCTTCGCCGTGCCCGGTTTGCAGCCGACGCCGATCTCAGTCTATTTGACGCTGCTGGTGTCGATGTTCATGCACGGCGGTTGGGCCCACCTGCTGGGAAACATGCTCTTTTTGTGGATCTTTGGCGACAACGTGGAAGATTACCTCGGCGCCGTGCGCTATTTGCTGTTTTATCTTGTGTGCGGCGTGATCGCGTCGCTGTGCCACGTGGGCGTGGCCTATGCGTTCCACCGCGATCTCGACATTCCCTGCTTGGGGGCCTCGGGCGCTATTTCCGGAGTTTTGGGAGGATACTTGTTGTTGTTCCCGATGAACCGCGTCACCGTGATCCTGTTCCGCTTCCTCACGGAAGTGCCGGCCTTCGTCGCCATCGGCATTTGGTTCTTGTTTCAGCTGGTCTACGGTCTGGGGGCACTCGGCGATGCCAGCGGCGGCGGCGTGGCCTACGGGGCCCATATCGGCGGCTTTATCGCCGGCTTGGGTTTGGTCTCGATTTTTTCCGCGGGGCAACACCCGCCTCCCTGGCGCGACAAACTCGGTAAACAACCTCCCGGCTGGATACGCCGAGCGCCGTGGTAGCCGCTTGCGTTTCCACCCGTTGCAACGTATCATTGCAAGAACGCGGCCGTTTCTTAAGCTCTTGCCGGGACTCGACATGGCCCCCCTGCGCTGGGTGCAATTTCGAACGTTGGCGGAATTGCTGTGCCATGAATCGGCCTGGCGCGAATTGTGTGCTGAAGCGGCTGAGCCGAACATCTTCTTTGAACCAACGGTGCTGGTTCCGGCTTGGCAGCATCTGGCGGCCGGCGCCGCCGTGCAAGTATGGGCAGCACTGGAGCCGCACGGCAACGCCGATCGCTTCGTCGGCCTGGTTCCCATCGAATTGCGCCGCAACGCTTGCGGATTACGCCTGGCCCGCTTCTGGCAACATCTGCACTGTTCCACGTGCGTTCCCTTGGTGCGCGACGGCTATCACGAACGGGTTTTCGCTTCCTTGCTCGAGCATCTGCGCCGGGAGGCCACGCTCCTGGAGATGCCGCGCTTCCCCGGCGATGGACCGTTCTGGCAGGTGCTCGTCGAACTGTTATTACGGCAACGCCGGCCATGGTTGCTGCGCGAGGCGTTTACCCGGGCCGTGTTCCGGCGCGGCTCCTCCGCCGAAGAATACCTCGCCGATTATCTCTCGACCGCGCGGCGCAAAAAGCTCCGGCGCTTGTCGCGGCGCCTGGCGGAGCGCGGCCCACTCGAGATTCGCGAATTAGCGCCGCATGCCGACGTCGGCCCGTGGGTGGACCAATTCCTGGCACTCGAACAAAAGAGCTGGAAATACCGCGCCGGAACGGCCCTGTGCCAACATCCCGCCGAGATGGCCTTTTTCCGCGACGTCGCCGCCGCCGCCCATCGCCGCCGACAATTGCGCATCTTGGCCATGTACCTCGACAATCGTCCCATCGCGATGATCGTCGATTTGCTCTCCGGCACGATGGGCTTCAGTTTTAAGAGCACCTACGACGAATCGTTTGCTTCTTTTTCCCCCGGAATACTCCTTGATCTCGAATCTTTGCACCGGCTTCACCAACCCGGCGAGCCGCTCCATTTCGATTCGTGCAGCACGCCCGGTTCGATGTCGCTGAAGACGCTTTGGCGGCATCGCCGGCTCATGGTGGAGTTGCTGATCGCGCTGCGGCCGGCCTTAGGGGGAGCAGCCTTGGCCGCCTTGGCCGCCGGTCGCTGGCTCCGGGCCTTGGGTCGGAGACTTTGCAGCCACGACTCCGCTTTTACCACGGCATCGTCCCAGCCCGCCGGCAGTGAGGCCCCCGCCGACGGTCGCGTCGCGCAAACGCCTACCGAGGCCGTGGTGCAGGCTCCGCCCACTGCTTCCGGTTGCTCTTCCGTGGAGCGCCGCATCGTTTTATAATTCGCCGCGTTGCCCCCGGTGGACCGTTGTCGTAGGGCGATAGCACGGATGCTCAACCGCGGTTGGCAAGCCACGACCACGTGGCGCAGCTTTCGACTGGCAGTGCTGTTGGCCTTTCTGGCCGCCGGCATGGGCGGCTTGTTGTATCTCGTGGAAACCGTCTTGCTCCACAGCCGACGGCGTTTTATCGAGAACCCAGCGGATGTCATGATGCGAGCGTTCGGCCTGGCCCATTTCTGGCTCGGCTGGCTGTTTCTCTTCACCTCGCCGCGCCTGCGCTCGCCGCGCGCCTGGTTGCGCCTCGGCATGCTGACTCTGCTCGGCGGCGGTTGGTGTTTCCTGGCCTGGTGGCTCGGGGGCATGAGCAATCCTCTGTTGCTGATGACGTTTTACACCTACTTCATCGTCCATGAAATCTGCGACGAAGCGATGATGTTCCGTGCCTACGGCGATGCGCCGTCCAACCTCCCGGAACATCGCCGCTTTGTCCGCTGGTTCCTGGGCAGCGTCACCCTGACGTTGGTCACGGCCTTTGCGCTGATCTATGCTGCTCAGGGTCGTATCCAAGCCCGCCTAGAACGATATTTCGACGACCCGCAACGCTGGTTTCCTTGGTTGACGCTGGCCCTGGCCGCGGCGTGTGGTCTGGGTTGGCTGCAAACGTGTCGACTTGCTCGCGCCGCCGCAATTCGCCTAGGCGATTACGCTCCCTTGCTCGCTGTTTACACCGTCATCGCCGCGGTGCTGCTGGGTGGTTCCGCCTTCGGGTCGGTCGGCTTCAATCTGCTCGTTTTGATCCACGTCATGGCCTGGTTGGTTTTCGTGCGGCAGCGGCTGCACGACCATGCCGCTGCCGCGGCAGGGGCGCCGCGCTCGCTGTGGACGCGCTGGCGCTACAGCCCATCCGGTTTTGTGACGCTCCATCTTCTGGCGGCCGGCGGTGTCTTGCTCTTGATGGCCCTGCGCGTCTATCTGTGGCAGCGCACCGGCCTGGTGAGCCAATTGCTTGCGACCAACAATTTCCACTACTGGACCATTATGCACATCACCATGGCTTATTGGCACCGATGACCGCCGGCGGCGGTCGATGGCCATTGACCATTCGAGCGGACGGCTGCCGCTTCTCGGTTGACGCTCAACAAGCGAGGCCGTGGCCGCGCTGCCGCGGCGGCGAGCGGCTGCGGCCGAGGAGGCCCTACGACGCTTGCGGCCCTCGAAACGTCGCGAGGTCCACGAGGCGGAAAACGGGGGGAGCGCCCCTGGTCGCAGCCGCGCGGCTTGCCATCGGTTCAAGACCCGGCCAGATGGCGCAAGGCCCGCACCACGGCCGAGGCGTCGCCGCGCCGGGCGTCCGCGACGATCTGTCCCCAGGCCGAGGACGCGCCCGCTTGGGCCGCGTGAAAACGCCGCGTGAGTTCGTCGTGCAATTGACGCAACAGGCGGGTGTCAGGCTGCGAATCGTGTCTGGCTTGGGCGGCGGCGACGGCCTGCCACAGTGCGTCGATGCCGCGTTGTTCCTTGCTGCTGACCAACACGACCGGAATGGCCGGACTGTTTCCCAGCCCCAGGCTGGTGCGCACCTGAGCGGCGGTTTGTTCGGCCCCCGGCAAGTCGGCCTTGTGAACGACAATCACGTCGGCGACTTCGAGCAGGCCGGC
>JANWVS010000167.1 GCA_025056835.1 Gemmataceae bacterium
TCATGGTCCCAACCAGCTGTGGCGGGCACTCCACGTATTGCCCCCGCGCCCACCAACGCCCCGGTCCGAACCACCCCACCAACGCCAGGGGCAAACTGAGCAGCGCGCCGAAGACAATCGTTTCCACCATCACTCGCTCCGGCACCGTTCGCAGCCGCTGGTTGCCGTCCACCGTCTCGGGCGGCGCAGCCTGTTTTGTTGCCGTCTCAGCCCGCAGCGGCACTGCCTTGGCCCCGCTAAGCATCTGCACGGCGCCGACAATTCCCGGATGCGGCGGCACGAGCGAATGCGTCATCCCCAGGCTGAACGACACCGGCAACAGAAAGTACAGCAGCGACCGGCCGGTTTGCTTTTGTACGCGATACACGATGGGGATCAGCAGCAAGAAGCCGACGTTGAACAGGATCGGCAGCCCTACCAGGTACGCTGCCACCAGCAGGGCCAACGATGCCCGTTGTGCGCCAAACGCCCTGATTAACCGCTCGGCAATCACTTCCGCGCCGCCGGAGGCTTCGAGGATCCGGCCCAGCATGGCGCCGAGTGCAAGGATAATGGTCACCTCCTTCAGGATGCTCGCGATGCCGCTGCTGACGGCGTCGAGAACCCGTCCTGGCGACATGCCGGCCGCCAGCCCGATGCCCAGGCTCACGACGAGCAGGGCAACGAATGCCGAAACCTGCCAGCGAATGATGAGCGTCAGCAACAGCAACAAGCCGACTATGGTGCAGACCGCCGGCCAAGCCCCAGCCATGATGTTCCTCGTCGATGTCGTTGTTCAAGCGTTCAGAATACGGCTGTTGTCGTCCGCATTTGCTCGGATCGCAACCTATAGTTGCTTTGTTGCGGGACGCTGAACACCATTGTGCGGCGCCGAGGTGGGGCTTGACAATGATGAGGCCGATTTTCTGCGGAATCATTTGCGGACTGATCGCCGGCTGCGGCGCCTCGACGGGACCGACATCAACGTCGACGACGGCGGAAGCCGGTACAGTGATCGGACGAAGGACGCTGACGCCGGCGCGCGACGTGGACCTTGCAGCCTTGCTGCGACTGCCGCGGGCGGAATTAGCTGCCAAGGCGGCGGCCCTGGAGGAGAACTTACGCTCGCAGGAAGACCTCCGCATCCAAGGGCGAGCGCGGTTGGACTTGCTGCCGCAGTTTCACCCTGCCGTCACGACGCCGATCTGGCGCGAAGCGAGTTATTCGCCCACGCGCGGCTTCAGTTTGCCTCCCTATCTCAAGGACGGCGAGCGCGACTCGGAATTGGCCCGGCACGTGGCGTTGCACGGCGACGTCGAAGCGGCCCTGGAGCTGGCGGCTCCGGGAACCGAAGCCGAACTTCGCCATTTCGCGCTAGAGCGAAACGTGCCTCTTGAATGGACTCGGCTCGTGGGGTTGCAAATACTGCACGCGGAATTGGCGTTGGCGGCCGGCAACGTCGACGGGGCGGAGCGGCTGTTGGCGATTCATCGACAGTTGTGCGAAGTGCTGCCGGCAAAAGCGCTCACCGGTGCCCTCGGCCGAACGCTGTTGGGACGTGGCTTGCCGACGCTGGCCGCAGCGGCCCGAGCCTGGCGCAGTGCCCGCCATGACGATTTGGCTGAGCCAGCGGAGGCGTTCTTGCGCGATCTCGGCCAACCGCCCGCCTGGGAGTGGATGCTGCCCCGCCGGCGCGACGACCTAGGCCGAAGTCTCGCATTACAGGGTGAGGGGCGCGCTCTCCGCGCCCAATCATCCCTGCGAGCCGTCGACCTGCTGGCCCTGCCGGTTGACCATGCTCATGTCGAATCGTGTTTCGTCTTTTTCGGCGACGACGATCGGCTCGGTGAAGTGCTCCTCTTGTACCAAGGCATACCGAGTGATTGCCACGACGTGCGGCACTGGGTTCCGAGCAGCGAACGTTTGTCCAAGAGTCAACCATGTGTTACCGCGATGTTGGCGCCCGGCAATCCGTATCTCAGTGGTTTCGTGCGTATCCAGTTCAGCGACAGTCGGACCACGAATTTGCCGCGCGATCTCGGACTTCTCAGCTTGGACCGAACTTTCGAAGGCAACCGCCGTCTCGTGGCCTGGAAGCAGCACGGTCCGCGGGTGACGGTCGCCGCCGCCAAACCATCGCCGACCTTGCCAGAGATACGCACGCCGGCTCGGCAACCCGTTTCGGCCGTGCAATTGGAACGGGACCCCGCCGCGGACATCGTTTCCCGCGTGCGTTGTTCCCTCGCGGCCGAACTGGGTCAGCCGCTCTCCGCCGTTGCTCTCCCTTTTTGGGAACGGCACGGTCCGGGGCGAATCGACGTCGGCGCCGAGGTCGTGTTGTCCTGGAGCGATGGCATCACGCAATGGAAATTGATCCTGCCTGCCGACCGCAACCAGGCACCGGCGCTCGAGGCCGCCGATGTTTCCGGCCGCGAAGCGGGTCAACGCTTGCACATTGCCCGCGCGCTGGACCACAAGGAACGAGCCGCACGCTTGGCCGCCAAGCAGCCCTTGAGCCGTTTATCGCGCAGCCTGGAGTGGCTGACCCTAGGGATGAGCCGATCGGAGGTCGAACGTCAGATGCCAGCCAGGACCGCGCAGTGTCGCGATATCCCGAGCGGCCTGATGGCCACGTTCGCCGGTCAACCGACTGCGCCCGCCGATGCTGTGGCGCGCACGTTGTTCGCCACCTTCGACGACGTCGGCCGGCTTGCGGAAATTCGTATTCGTTACGCCGACCATCCGAGGAACAAAGCAGGTACCATGCGTAAACGCCTCGAAGCACTCCAGACGTTGCACGGCATCGGCGCAACGGCCCAGGCCGTTCCAGCATGGCCCGGTGATTTGCCGCCGCGCAAGGGAAGCTCCGGCCAAACCTTCAGTTGGCAGGACGATCTGACCACGACCACAGCCACCTGGGACACCGAGACCCTCGAAATCGCCGTGCGGGACCGTCGGCCGGACGAAGACGATCATACTCGGCCGAGAGGACCCATGTTCCTGCCCCGCGGACCCGGCGGCGTGTCGCTTGGCATGTCCCTTTCCGAGCTGAGAAACCAAGGTGCCCAACCCCATGAAGGAGCATGGCTGTGTCAATCGGCCGCTCAAGGTTCCCATGACATGATTCTCGTCTGGTGCGAAGGAGAGCGCGTCGCGCGAATCGTCGCCCGCCACCGTGACGACCTGGGCCAAGCGCCGGGCAAAGCACTCGCCCTTGCCTGGGGCCGCGACATCGCTACTCTCGGCTGGCCATGGCGACAGGACCAGCGCAGCGGCACAGTGGTCAGCTGGGCGACGCACGACGGCGCCACCTTCTTCCGAATGTTCGTTCAAGAAGACAACCTTGGCGTCCACCTGTTGTCGGAATGGCGCGACCTCGGCAGCGCTTCGTTGGCAAGGTGAAGCCGTTGCTGCCGTCACTTCGACCACATATAATGGCCTCATGGACACGTCGTTCGCCCCTTCGCTGGCCTTGTTCACCGATCTATACGAACTTACGATGGCCCAGGCCTACTGGCAGGCGGGCCGGACCGAATTGGCAACTTTTAGCCTCTTCTTTCGCAGCTATCCGCCTGATCGCGCCTTCTTTGTTAGTGCCGGCTTGACCGACGTGCTCGATTACCTCGAAAACCTGCAGTTTTCTGCCGCCGACCTCGCTTACCTGCGCTCGCTGCGTCGCTTCGACCACGGTTTCCTCGATTATCTCGCCTCGTTGCGCTTTACCGGCTCAGTGCGGGCCATGCCGGAAGGAACCATCGCCTTCGCTAACGAACCGCTCCTGGAAGTGACGGCCCCGATCATCGAGGGGCAAATAGCGGAAACATACCTCGTCAATCAGGTCAATTTGCAGACCACTCTCGCGACCAAGGCGGCGCGGGTAGTTCACGCCGCCCGCGGCAAAACGGTCGTCGATTTTGCTGCTCGCCGGACCCACGGCGTTGAGGCTGCCGACAAGCTGGCCCGCCTCGGCTACCTCGTCGGTTTTGCCGGCACGAGCAACGTCGCCGCTGGCGCCCGCTATGGCATCCCCGTCTCCGGCACCATGGCTCATTCGTTCGTCACTAGCTTTCCCAGCGAACTGGAAGCGTTTCGGCAATTCGCCCGCTCCTTTCCCGATACCTGCACCTTGCTGGTGGACAGCTACGACACGCTTCAGGGAGTGCGCCACGCCATCATCGTCGCCCAGGAGTTGCGCCAGGCCGGCCACCGCCTCCAAGGCCTCCGCTTGGACAGCGGTGACTTGCTCAGCCTCTCGCGGCAAGCCCGCGCCCTGCTCGACGACGCCCGTTTGCACGATGTCCAGATTTTCGCCAGTGGCGGGCTGGATGAGTACGGCGTGGACGACTTGCTCCGGGGCGGCGCTCCCATCGACGGCTTCGGCGTCGGCACCAAAGTCGGCGTCTCCGCAGACGCCCCTTGGACCGACTGTGTCTACAAGCTCGTGGAATACGCCGGCCAACCCGTCCTCAAGCTCAGCACCGGCAAACAAACGTTGCCGGGACGTAAACAAGTCTTTCGCCGACGTACTGCCGACGGCCAATTCGAGCGCGATGTGATTGCCTGCGACGACGAACCACCCCCGACCAACGCCGAGGCCATGCTGGTCGATGTGATGGTCGGTGGCAAACGAATTCGACCGGTCGAGTCGCTGACCGAATTGCGGCGCCGCTTCCAGTCAGAAAGCGCGGCCTTGCCGAAGATTTTCCACGCCCTCCGTTCCCCGCCGAAGTACGAAGTGGCCGTCAGTGAGCGTTTGCAAGCTTTGCAGCAGCGCACCAGCGCAGCCGCCGCCGCCCGCGAACTTTCCGCGCCGCACGAACAACATCCTCGTTAACTCTCCATCCAATAGCGCAACCGCGTCCCTACCGTGCGCTTACTGTCATTCCGATCTCCACCACGAGAGTCCGCGCATCGGCATAGGCCCTGCCGTCGTTGCCCCCGATTTACCGCAACCGCGGGCATGCACCGGGATGGTGTCACGCCCTCGCCTCATGCGGTGTGACTTTGTCCGTGATACCGTCCGTTGTCACTTCGTCCACATCCACCATCTTTTCCATGCGCCGGCTCTTTCTGCTCGTCTTTTCACGAATGCGGCTTCGTAGGAGGACATCCTATCGATCGCCTACCTCAAGCTCCATATATCATACTACCATGACCGTAGCACGACCGTAGTGACTACGGCACCACCGATTCCGATGATAGCAAGGAGACTTTGGAACAACAAAGCGGCATGATAAGCATAACACTTACGCGGCGTTTCACTGCCGTCGATTGTTTCGAGCTTATAGACCTCCAGGTAGGGCACTGGCTTGCGGCGAAACCAACCTTGAATTCGAACTTGTTTGCCTTGGTACCGTCCGGCGCGTAATAGCCCGAACAAGAAATTCCAAATTGCCAAAGGCTGGTTGTAGTCGACGAAAATAATGCCCGTGTCGTCGCGAAGCACGAAGTCCTCACTGAACACCAGACCGGGTTGCCCCTTGCCGATGATCGTCCCCGTCAGCGTCGCCGGCACCGGCCGCACGGGCGAGACCTTTACATGAGCAAGCAGGGCGGCTACACTCAAGTGCGGAAAGATTGACCCGCGGTAAGCCAACAGCGTCCTGATCACCAACCCGACACCT
>JANWVS010000168.1 GCA_025056835.1 Gemmataceae bacterium
TAGTAATTGCGCAGCCGCGCTTGCTGCTCGGCCTCGAGCTTGGGTTGTTTCAGCAGGGCCACGATCTCCTTCGGCAGGCCCGGCCCTTGATTGCTGCGCTGGCTTTGCAACCAAGCTCGAAACGACTGCGCTGGGTCCGCAGCGAATTTCGCCGCTTCCGGTCCGGCCTCAGCGGGATCGACGTATTGACACTCCTGCCGCTTGCGCGCCAACTCTTGCTGTGCGGCGGCCAACTGCTCGTTCAATTCCGCGAGCCGTTTCTCCTGCGCCGGCGTCGGCCGCTTCAGGAAGGGGGCCGTCAACAAGGCGTTGCCGTCCAGCGCTGGCCCGTCCGCCGAATAGAAGAACGCGAACATCGCATAATAGTCCTTCATCGTCAACGGATCGAACTTGTGATCATGGCAAACGCAGCAGCCGCCGGTCAGGGCCAGCCAGGTTTCGATCACGGTTGTGGTCCGGTCCACGGCATTGCGATAGACCCACTCGGCGTCGATCGAGCCGCCTTCGCTGGTGGTCACGTTACAACGGTTGAAGCCGGTAGCGATCAGTTGCTCGGATGTCGCGTTCGGCAACAGGTCGCCGGCGAGTTGCTCGTGGGTGAAGCGATCAAAGGGCATGTTGTCGTTGTAAGCGCGAATGACCCAGTCGCGGTAGAGCCACATCTGGCGTTCATTGTCCAGGTGCAAACCGTGGGTGTCGGCGTAGCGCGCCAGGTCAAGCCAATGACGGGCCATTTCCTCGCCGTAGTGCGGCGATGCCAGGTAGCGCTCCACCAGGCGTTGGTACGCCGCCTCGGGCGTGGTGGCGGCACGGTCCTGAAGGAACTGATCGACTTCGGCCGGCGTCGGCGGCAATCCCGTCAGCGCAAAAGCCACGCGGCGGACCAAGATGTGCGGCTCCGCCTCGGGCGAAAACTTCAGACCTTCCCGGCGCAGACGATCCGCCAAGAACGCATCGATCGGATTGTTGCTGGCGACGCCCGCGACCTGCGGCACCGCCGATTTGGTCGGCGGCTCAAACGACCAGTGCTTCTGATACTTCGCGCCTTGGGCGATCCATTTTCTCAGCAGTTCCTTTTCCGCCGGCTTGAGGGTCTTGTGCGACGACGGCGGCGGCATCACCGTTTCCGGCGCGGCCGCGAACACGCGCCGGATGAGTTCACTGGCCTCGGGCCGGCCCGGCACGATCGGCACCGCATTGCTGGCCGCCGGTTTCACGGCCGAGTCGCGGTCGTCCAACCGAAGACCGGCCTTCTTGGTAGCGGGTCCGTGGCAATTGAAGCAGTTATTGGCCAGGATCGGTCGAATGTCGCGATTGTATTCCACCGGGTCGTCGCCGGCCCAGGCCGGCACCGCCGCCAGCAGCCCAAGAAAAGCGACGAAGGCGGCGGCGATGCCGCATCGTTGGAGATCGCCTCGTAGATCGCTTCGCATGAAACTTCCCGAAGACTAAGTAAGGTTAGGCGCTGTTGCCTAAGGGGGAAGTGTATTATAGCAAAACGGCACCGTCGGCGCCTTGAGCAAATCTCCGGCAGCCGCTACCACCGGTCCAGGCACTCGTCAAAATCTTGCCGTTGACCGTGAGGGCGCTTGAGGCGGCCCGTCCGCTTTCGCTAGAATCCATCAGCGCGCACGTCTTCCCAGGGAAATGACCATAGGTTGTCACCATGGACCCGTTTTGCTGGGCGGTGTTATTCTGGATCGACGGGCTGGGTCTGGGCCAAGCGCCGCGCTGGGCCTTGGGCTTCCATCCCTTCGAGCGGGTTCAAGGCCGCCTGCACGGCCAGTTGCTCGACTTCACGCACAACCATGGCCGCGACCGCCGCCTCTGGTCGTCGGCGCTGGGCCAAAAACGCGACCTGTACGTTTATCTCCCGCCGGGTTACGACGGCGTCCGCCGTTATCCCTTGGCGATTTTCCTCCACGGCGCCGGACAAGACGAGAATTTCTTTTTCCAGGCCCATGTCATCAACACGGACCGAGCCATCGCCGCCGGCGACTTGCCGCCCTTTATCATCGCCGCCCCCGACGGCAGCTATCGCGGCCGAGCGACCATCCTGAAGCCTGCCACGTTCTGGACCAACTCGAAGATGGGCTGCTTCGAAGACTGGGTGATGCGCGACGTCTGGGACTTCATGCACACCAACTTTGCCGTTCGACCAGGGCGCGAAAACCACGCGCTCATCGGCGTCTCCATGGGCGGGTCGGCGTCTTATACCCTGGCCTTCAAGTATCGCGAGCGGATCAAGATGGCGATCGGCGTTCACCCGCCGCTCCACCTTCGCTACGCCGACAGCAACGGCAACTACCGCGTCCCCTTCGATCCCGACAACATGGGCCTGCGGGACCGCCTTCGACCGTTCCAACGCCTCGGAACGCGGAAGCTCATCACGCTTCGCTTTCACGACCTCTTCGGGCACCTGTTCGGTGGGGGACGCGAGGCCATGCTTCACGTCGCGGCGATCAACCCCTTCGAATTGCTCGACGCCTACGATGTTCGGCCGGGGGAATTCGACCTGTTCGTCGCTTACGGCGGCCAGGACGAATTCAACATTCACGCCCAAGTCGAAGCTTTTTTGTGGAAGGCGCAGCAGCGCGGCATCGAGGTGGGCGTCGCCTACGACCCCTGCGGCCGCCATGACTTGACCACCGGCCTGCGCCTGCTGCCTGCGATCCACCGTTGGTCGGCGGCCCGTACCCCGCCGTGAGCGCGGGCCCCAGCTACCGTGGGTTGGTGATCAGCCGACAGCCGCGCAACGCCGGAGCGGAATGCGACTCCAACAGGGAAAACTCTCCGACCAGGCGCACGCCACTACCCAAGGGCGGACGCTCGGCCTCGCTCCGATCCGGGGCGTCGAAACCGCAATCGACGCGCAGGTCGCCGGCACCTTTGAGCCAAAGTCGTACGGCGCCTGTTTCGTTAACTTCGCGGTCGACGAGAATCCCCGTGACGAGCAAAAAGCGGTCTTGAAACTTGGCCCGCGTAGCCTCCTTGTTCTTGGCGAACTGTTCGGCCAGCGCCTCGGCGGCGATTTCGACGGCGGGGTTCGGGCCGGTTTCGAGCAACTCGCACTCGTCGAGCCGGTGTTCGTCGGACCATTCCGGCCACACGCCGCGAACCTTCACCTTGGATCCCCGAGCGACTTTGGCCCACGGTTCAGGTTCTTTGGCGAGCAGACACCTGACGCCGAGCGAAGCGGGACCAGCGTCGAGCGTGATAAAGGTCGTGCCGTCGCGTGAACCGACGGACCGCACGATGCCGTTCAGTTCGACGTAGGCTTCCGCGAATTTCTTGGCCGCCGCGGCGCGGTCCCGGTCGATCTCGGCGGCGAACGCCGTGGCCGTGAGAGTCACGGTCTGCGACGGCCGCGGACGCGCTTTGGGTGCTGCATTGGTTGGCGGCGGCGCGGTCGCCTCCTTGGGCTCACCAGCCGGCGCCGAGGATGGGCTTTTCTCGCCGCCTTGGTCAACCGGTCCTGCCTTGGGCGGGGCGTTCCCCCGCGGCCCCGCGCCGTCGCTCCGTTGCTGCGGCGAAGCGGTTTCGTCGCGGACGGTCGGAGGCGAACTGCTTCGGCCGCAGCCGACCACGCCAACAGTAACCGTGCTTACAATGACCAGCGACAGGCTTGCCCAGCGACGAACCATGGTTCGTTCCCCCCTCAATGCTTTCGAGACCACACGCCGTCTGACCGCGGCCATCAACCGGCAAGACGCGCTTCCAGGCCGGTTGGCTTGGTTGAGCGGCGGAATGTTGCTCCTGGACCTCCTTCAGAATCTCGCCCAAGAGAATGTCGGCCGGCAGGGTGTCGGTCGGCAAGTTCTCCGTTTGGGTTTCGACGGCTTACCCGCCGGAAGCGTGGCCGCACCGGCATCGGCGCTAGCGGGCAACGCACCTGCTCTTCCCTCGAACCGCCGCGCCGCCGTTTGCTTTTCGATGGCCCTTGCCACTGGGCCCTTGCGTCCCTTGAGCCGTTTCAGAGAAATCGTCGGCAGTTCACCCAGCTCCCTGACATGGTATAGGCACGGCCGGTCTTGCTTGCGTGTGTGGGCACGCGATGCGGGCGCAACAAAAGACCCGCCACCGGTCTTGCCCGCGGCGGGTCGGTCGAGTGCATGATGCCGTCGCCAGCTTAGAGCAACTCCGCCACCGGTTCGCGGTCGTCCAAGATGTACATGGGGCGGCCGCTCTGGTTGGGGAAAGTCATGCTCGGGTCGATGCCCATGGCACGGTAGAACGTCGCCAGCAATTGCGACGGCGTACACCGGCGATCGCGCGGATACTCGCCGCGGGCGCTGGAGGAACCAACCGCCTGGCCCATGCGGAGACCGCCGCCGGCGACCAAGGCGGACATCACGGGCGCCCAGTGATCGCGACCGCCGTCGTTGCTGTTGATCCGCGGCGTGCGGCCGAATTCGCCCCAGCAAACGGTGATGACGTCGTTGTACAGGCCGCGGTCGTACAGGTCGGAGACGAGGTTGGCGATACCGCGATCCAACACCGGCAGCTGCTGGCGCAGCGTGGTGAAGTTCGAGCTGTGCGTGTCCCAACCGCCATAGGCCAGCGTCACGCAGCCGACGCCTGCTTCGATCAGCCGACGCGCCATCAGGAATTGTTCGATACCGCGGTAGCGATCCCGCGTGCGCGGATCTTCGCGCTCCAAATCCAGCGCTCGCCGAACCGCGCCGCTGGCGATCATGTCAAAAGCCCGCTGGGTGAACGCATCCATGCCGGCGAGCGTGCCGGAAGCGTCGATGTCGCGGCGGATGGCGTCGAACGTGCTGAGCAAGTCGCGGCGTTGGCCACTGCGAGCCATGTTGACACCGCTGGCCAAGCTCAAGTTGGCCAGGCCCGGGCCGTCGGGCGTAAATGCGCGATGGGCCACGCCGAGGTAGCCCGGTTCGCAGCCGATGCTCATGCCGCGGAGGCTGACGAATGGCGGAATGTCGGCGTGGGCGCTGCCGCGCAGCCGCGAGACGACCGCCCCATACGACGGATGATGGGCCGTGCGATTGACGTTCTCGCTGTAGCCGGTCATCACCAGCGAGTCGCTGTGTTCATCGACGGAGACAATCGAGCGTACGCACGCCAGTTTGTCCCACATGCGGGCCTGCATCGGCATATGTTCGCAGATCTGCACGCCGGGCACGTTCGTTTGAATCGGGTTGAATTGCCCGCGGTACTCGACCGGCGCGTCCGGCTTGAGATCGTACATGTCCATGTGCGACGGCCCGCCGGGCAAGTAAATCATGATCGCCGCCTTGTTGGACGAAGTCGTCTGGCCGGTGCCGTTGGCCTGGGCCCGCGCCCGCAGCATGTCGGCGAGCGTCAAGCCGGCGCCGAAGGCACCGATCTTCAGAAACGACCGGCGCGTTATGCCGTCGCAGAACCGATGGGCCGAACCAAGGATGTTGAGCATTTCCTCCCCCCCTGAAAATTGGGCGAGCGTGAAAAGGCCTTTCGGTCTACCGCCCTCGGGGCCGGTAGGTCTAGTCCATTGTCGCGATCCAACCGGGGTTTGTCCAGACCGAAATCGCGATCACTGCCGCCGACGCGATCACTGCCGCCGAGGCCAATGGCCTTTCAAGGATCCCAACCCATGCGTT
>JANWVS010000169.1 GCA_025056835.1 Gemmataceae bacterium
GGTGGTAGGCGTGAACGGCTTGTCCGAGGCGGCGCAAGTGGTTGACGCATTGGGCCCGCAGTGCTCGTTCGCGTTGGCGCAGGAGGAACACGGCGAGAAAACACAAGGTGAGGCCAAGGATGACGACGACCACGCCCAGTTCGACGCGCGTCAGCCCGTGCCCCGGTGGTGTGCGGCGCAGCAGCATCGGCTTGCGTTGCTCCCGGCGAGTTGAGCATATCATAGACAACGACGCCCAGCCGACGGCGTCGAGGCCCCCGCGGCGACCTAGACGACCATGGTAGACGAGGCAGCGACCTTCAGGTTGGAGCGTTTGACCGGCCAGGCGCGGCGGGCGATTGCCGCGGCGTTTCACGAAGCACAGACCCGGCACGACGATCACGTCGGCACCGAGCACTTGCTTTTGGGGCTGCTCAACGAGCGGCACGCGGGCGCCGGGGCACTGCTCGACCTTTTGAGCGTCGACCCGCAACGGCTCCAACAGCGGATCCGCCTGGCCTTGCCGCAGCAGGAGCGCGCAATCCTGCCGCGGCGAACGGCGTTAACGCCCGGCATGCGTCGGGCCTTGCAAAGCGCAGCGCAGGCGGCGGATGCCGCCGGCCACGCCATGATCGGCCCGGAACATTTGCTGATTGGCTTGAGCCGCGAGCCGGGCAGCCTGGCCCAATTTCTCCTCGCCGAGGCCAAGATCGACAGCGCCCTGCTGTGTCGGGCCTTGCAGCGCCTGCCGCCGACGGAGAATCGCGACGAACTCGTGCAGCCTTCGCCGCGGGTGGGCAGTACCGCCCGGGCCGATCCCAGCCGACAGGAGTTGCAGCAGTTGTTTCAGGAAGCGATGTCAACGACGGCCGGCGCGGCCGAGGATTGGGGCGCGGGATGGTGGTCGGAGGAGGCGGCCCACTTGCGCCGGCAATTGGCCCGGACACGGCTGGCTTTGAGTGTTTTCGCCGGCGGCGTCGTCGGCGCGGGGCTGGATCCATGGTTTTTGCCGTTGTGCCTGGCGGCCGGCGCGGTCGTGGGCGTGCTGCGCAACGCTTGGGTGGGTGGCCTGGCCGGCGGTTGTGCGGGCATGGTGTTGACGCGGTCGGGGTGGGGCGATCAGCCGCTGTGGTCGTTGTTGCTGGTCTTGGGCTGCGTCGTTGCGGGGCTGTTCGTGGGCGATTTTCCGGGGACGCGGCCGGCGGGAAAGGGCGCAGTTCGTTCGTCGGACGCGTGGCAGGCCTGAGCCGGCTGCTTGTTGGCGCAGCGCGGCCCACCGTATAATAAAAACGAAGTGAGTGCAGGACAAAAGCCGTGAACCGACGTGCGCGAGTTCTGGTTTTCGAGGGGCAAACGCCGCTGCCGGATGAGTTGGTCAACGGCCGCGGCGAGCCATGGGAGATTGTCCGCGTCCACGGCATTCCGGAAGGGATTGCTTTACTGCAACGCGAGTCGTTCGACGGCATCTATGCCACGACGCACGACGCCCAGGTCTGGCAACGGACTTGGTCGCTGTTGCAGACCGACGCGATCTTGGAAGTCTTCGACGACGGCGTCGCGGCGATTTCGCCCGACCTGCGCGTGCTCTGGGCCAACGCCACCTTTGAGAAATGGTGCGACGGCAAGGCTCGCGAGAAAGCCTGTGGCGATTTGCTCGGTTGCGACGCTCCCTTCCGTTCGGCACTTCTTGGCCAAGCCACCACGACCCGACTGCAACGACCCAACAATCAATGGCTCGAGCTTCGCGTGCTGCCGCTCAAGGATCGCCGCGGCCGGGTGATCGAGTTGATCGCCATCTGCCGCGACGTCACGGCGGAGACGAGCCGACAGCAGAAGCTCGATCGCCTGCAACAAGCGGGCCGCGAATTGGCATCGCTGAACGTGGAGCGGCTCGAGGAACTGGATCCCCAGGAGCGCGTGCAGCAACTCAAGCACAGCATCCGCAAACTGACGCACGACCTGTTGCACTATGATGTGATCGAGATCCGCCTGCTCGACCCGGTGACTAAACGGCTCGAGCCGCTGCTGGCCGAAGGAATCACGCCCGAGGCGGCCTCCCGCGAGTTGTATGCCAAGGAGACCGGCAATGGCGTGACCGGCTATGTTGCGGCCACCGGCAAAAGCTACATCTGCGCCGACACCACCACCGACCCGCATTACATCGAAGGGGCCAAGGGGGCCCGCAGTTCCATCACCGTGGCCCTGAAGTGCGCCGATAAAGTGATCGGCACGTTCAACGTCGAAAGCCCCAACGAAAACGCCTTCGGCGAAGAAGACCTGCAATTCACGGAGATTTTCTGCCGCGAACTGGCCAACGCCCTGCACACGCTGGAACTGCTCGACGTCGAAAAACGAACGGCGGCCACCAAGTTGATCGAGGCCATCAATCGTCAGATCGCCCTGCCGGTCGATGAAATCCTGGCGTCGGCGACGGCGATCCTCGACCGCTGGATCGGCCACGAACCGGAAATGGCCGATAAACTCAAGCGGGTCATGGATTGTGCGCGACGGATCAAGGAGAGCATCCAATTGGCGGGCGAGTCGATTGTACCCGCGACGAAACCGCTGCCGTTTCAGGCCGCCGAGTCGCCCGGTCGGCTCAAGGGTAAACGCGTCCTGGTGGTCGACGCCGACGAGCGCGTCCGCCGCAGTGCCCACGACTTGTTGGGCCGCATGGGCTGCACCGTGGAAACGGCCCGGGACGGCAAGGAGGCCCAGAACCTGGCCAAGTTGAGCGGTTACGACGCGATGTTGGCCGATATTCGCCTTCCCGACCTGACGGGCTACGAGGTGTTTCGCGCCCTGCGCACCGCCCAGCCGCAGGCTCGGGTCATCCTCATGACCGGCTACGGCTACGACACCAGCCACTCGATCGTCAAGGCGCGTCAAGAAGGGCTGCGCTTCGTCTTGTTCAAGCCGTTCCGCATCGAACAGCTTCTCAACGCTCTGGAAAGTCCGGAACCGCCGATGCCCGCGGCCGCGCTGTAGCGGCCCGCCTCGCCGGCGACATCCAGCACCCTGCCAGCGGCATCCGGTGCTTGGGCGGCGCGGGGTTGCGGCGCCCGGCGGGGTCAGAGCCGGACCGGTTGCGGGGATGAGGCCTCGAGGTCTTCCTCGTCGTTTTGCATCGACCATTGCAGGACGCGGCGCGTGATTTCGGCCGCCTGGCGGCTGTGGACCGGGGGCAGCGGCAGGCCCAGACCCAAGCCGAGGTCGACTCCCAGGCGGCGCTGGACGACGTTGGCGGTGGCCAGGGCAATTTCCCGATTGGGCAACCGGGCCAGGTCGCGCAAGGCCGACACCGCCCGGTTGTGAAGCAGTTCGTCGGTCTGCTCCGTCAGCAGGGTTTCGCAGGCGATCAATCGCAAGGTCGCGGGATTGGACGGTTCGAGCAGCCGTTCCAGCAGGGGAGCGTCCAACTCCTGGAAATGCTGGAGCAGTTTGCCTAGTTCGAGGCGCAAGCCCGACGGCGTGTGCGGATCGGCGAGTTGTGCCCGTAGGGCGGCGATCGTTTTTTGGTCGAGGTTGTCGCTGAGGCGGCGATGGTAATGGGCGGCCAGGGTTTGTGCCGCCCGCGCGGCCAGGTGCCCCTTTTCGGCGCACCAGGCGGTCAGGTCCTTGACGGCTTCGTCGCACAGCGCCTGCCCATCGGCCAGCAAGGGGCCGTCGTTGAAAAACAACGGATCGGCCAGGACGCGCCGCACGGCAAACCGGATCCAACTCCAGCGTCGGTCGGTGTCCCACAGCAACGCTTCCGCCGCGGCCCGGCGGACTTCGCGGCTGGTGTCGTGCAGAAATTGAGCGAGCAGTTCCACGAGCACGCGATCGTCGAGATTACCCAAGGCGGTCACGGCCGCAGCACGGATCAACGGTTGTTCGGCCGACTGCGCCACCTGCAACACCAGCTCCGCTTGCCCGGGCCGCCAGTCCTTGCGGAATTCGAGGGCAGCCAAGGCCGCGACGCGCACTTCAGGCCGGGGATCGCGCAACAGCGCCAGCGCCGGCGCCGCATCCGGCCCCAACGCCGCCCGCAACGCTTTGACTTCCGGCAACGTCAGACACGCCGCCAAATCGCCAGGCCAGTCTTTGCGGTCGGCCAGGCGTCGAGCCAGGAGATTGGCCCGGCGCAGACGCGGCGCCCCCGTTTCGTTGAGCGTTTGAAATCCGAAGACCACCAGCGGCGTCACCAGCAAAAGGCCTTTGCTCAACGACGTGTACCAATCGTCCACCGGTTTGGCGAACCACAGCCACGTCAGGGCGATCAGGTACAGGGTGATCACACTCGGTCCCAGCGGCTGCTGCCAGCCGCCGCGCGACATGAAGCTCAGAAAGCACACTGCGGCCTGGAAAACCGTCCCCGTCCACAACATCAGGTTGCCGAAGGCCGGCTCCCGTAAACTGGCGGCCAGCAAAATGAACGTCGGCAGCAACAAGACGGTCAAACGTAGCAGCAGCGCGAACAGCCAGCGCACCATTCGTTGCGTTCGGGAACCGGTCATGGTCGGCTTCCTGGCGTGTACGGATGTCGCAGTCGGCATCCCGCCTTAATGCAACTATGGGGTACGTCTGTCGAAAAATCCAATAATAATGGCCGGCACGACGATGGTTTATCGGCGTCTGTCGCTCTACCGACGACCAACGCGACGATCATCGGTTATACTTGGGCGTGAAAGGATCCGGCGTGCGCTTTCAGGAGGAACGGTATGAAGCGAGCCATTAGTGCTTTGTCGACGGCTCTTTGGCTGCTCGGAATGTGCGTCTGGGCTCAGGCCCAACACCCTCAGTACCAGTACTACACCGGTTATCAACTCAATCAGTGGTACTACTACCCGTACCATTATTTCCCGCACAATTACTGGCCGGCGCAGGGGCCGCGCTGGCCGGAAGGGCCGGGGCAGCCGTACATGAAGCCGCCGGCCTACCAGGCTTATCCGCCTTTCCTGGAAAAGAACTGGCGCTATGAGCTGTGGATGCCGCAACGGTACTACCGCGGCACGCATTTCTGGCTCGACCAATTTTGAAACGACGGTCCCGCAGCTGAAGCGGCAGCCTCGAATGAGAAACGGCGCTGCCGGCCGGCTTACCGGATCGCCCAAGCGGCAAGCACCAGGGCAGCGGTCTCGATCCGCAACGTTCGCGGGCCGAGATCGAGGAGCTGCCAGCCGTGCTCTTTCGCCAGAACGATTTCGGCGTCGGTGAAGCCGCCTTCCGGTCCGACAGCGCAGCGAAGGCACGACGATTCGCCTCGTCCGGCGGGAAGGCGACTGCCGCCCGGGTGGGCCAACCAGGACGCTGTGCCGTCGTCGGCCCGGAGGGCGTATTCCGTCCAGGAGGTGCAGGAAGCAACGGTCATCAAGACGTTGCGGCCGCACTGTTTGCTGGCCTCGATCACCCAGCGCCGCAACTTTTCCAGTTTGTTGGCGCCCGGCTCGACCACGCTCCGTTGCGTACGCAGCGGCACCAGATGGGTGACGCCTAACTCGGTCAGCTTTTCGACCAGGAACTGGCCCCGGTCGCCTTTGGGCAACGGCGCGGCTACCTCCAGAGGAAACGGCAGTTCGCGCTGCGGTGCCGCCACCGTTTCGATCTCCAGTACGACCTCGCGCCGCCCCACGGCGCGGAT
>JANWVS010000016.1 GCA_025056835.1 Gemmataceae bacterium
CAATTCCGGCGTCGAACTGACGGCGGGAACGGACGGAGCGGCGGCAGACGAGAGCGGCCCTGCCGCGGGCGTGGCAGTCGCGGCGGCCTCCTTGTTCGCCGTCGCCGCGGCGGCGGTCGTCGGCCGGGGAGGCGGTCCCGCAGCCGCGCCGGCGCTGGGCGATCCCGCCGTGGGTTCCGCTGGCGGCGGTAATTCCAGCACTTCGAGGTTGATCAGCTGCGGAGGCCCGATCACTTCCTGGCCGACCTCGACGAAGCAGGCGGGGTTGTCGATGGGGCGGGGTCGTTCTCGACAGACGCGGGCCAGACTTCGTTCACGTTCGTGGTCGACGGCGCGGCGATGGGCGATTTCCGGCAGCGGTCCCTCGGCGATGAAGATGTTGTTGTGGGCCAGCAGGGTGCCTTTGGCCCATTCGAAGCGCGCCAAGGCGCTGTTGTACTCCGCGATCGCCTCAAATTCTTTGAGTTGCGCCTGAGCGAGGCGGCGTTGCATGTCGAGCATGAAATCGGCGAAGGTCGCCTTTCCGGCGACGGCTTCCTTGAAGCGCGCCTCGACGCTTTCGGCCCAGGCCTTCCGCTCCTGGCGGCGAATCTCGATCAAGTCGTACCACTTGCTGAGGTCTTGATAGAAGGTGGTCACGATGCGTTTGGTGCGTTCTTCCTGGTCTTTGAGGGCGTAGTAGTTTTGCGCCAGCGCCAAGCGCGCGGCGCGGACATTGGCGAATTCCGCGCGATAACCGAGCGGTACGCTCAACGACAAGCCGATGGTCCAATCGTTGTAGTGGTCGCTGATCAGGGATTGGAGGGCGTTGTTGGTGCGAAGGCTGCCGCCACCATCGAGGACGGTGCCGTTGCCGTCGAGCCGATTGCCGAAGCCGACCGGCGAATACTGCGCAAACGCTCGGGCGTCCGGTTTGAGGAAATTCTTTTGGAGCATTAATTGCATCTGCGCGATACGAACATTCTCGCGGGCAATCGCCAACTCCGGTCGGCGTTCGAGGGCGTCCTTGAGAGCGGCGGCGAAATCGGGCTGATAGGGGGCCAAGGTCGGCGGCGTGATCGGGACCAGGCGCGTGCCGTCGTCGTACGGCAGCCCCATCAGCCCGCGCAAGTGGCGTTCTTTTTCCAGGACGTTGGCCAAGGCCCCAAGACGTTCGCCGCGAAACTCTTCGTATTGGGCGAGGATCGGATAGTACTCGGCCGGCCCAATACGGCCGATGTCGAAGCGCGACTTGTTGATGAGCCACGACCGATGGGCAATTCGCAGCACTTCCTCGTAAGCGAACAAGTTGCCATAAGCCTGGTACAACTTCCAATACGCTTGCTCAATGTTGACCACGAGGGCGTTGAGCTGCCGCTCCAACTCGGCTTTCTGCTGATCGTGGCGCAGGCGCGCGATCAGGATGCCTTCGCCGGGGGCATTGAACGGACTGAGTTGGTTCTGGCGGTTGAGAAATTGGCCCAGTCCGGTGACGTTCAGCAGTACCGGATTGGGAGAGGCGCGGAGCAGCTGGTTGATTTCGACGCCGTAATTTTGCCACAGGGGCAATTCGATGCCGATGAGCGCTCGAGTGGTGTACGACGGGTTGAGAACGCCGAAATTCCCCAGCGGCGGCGTGCTGAGTAAGCGGTACTCGGTTTGAAAACCGGTGTGGATGAAACCGCCGGTGGGCAAGGCTTTGAACAAGCCGGTTGCCGCGACGGTATTGATGCCGTTGGTGAACGACTGAAGACCTTGTTGGAAATTGTCGGTGTTCTGCGTGATGAAACTGGAGACCCACTGGACGTCGAAGCGCGACAGCTGGTTCTCGATATAAGTTTGGGCGATGGCCGGTTGCAGCGCCAGGACGCGGATCGACTCAGAGATTTGCGTCGGCGTCAGACCGGCGCTGGCGAGCGTGTCGTCAACCGTGCCGCCGTTGGCGGTGGCGGCCAGACGGCTGTTGGTGTTGCCGTTCTCCAGGCCGATGGCCAGACATTCCTCCAGGGTAATGTAGCGCGGCGGGCGATCGGGATGCCGCACGTCCGGCGGAGTGGGGGCGTCGGCGAGGTTCGGCTGGATGACTTTCTGCGGCTGAGTTTCCAAGGCCGGCGGAAGGCTATCGCCCAGGCGCTGCAAGTCGCTTTCGGCGATGAACAACGGCCGGGTGCAGCCCGCGTTGATCGCGCAGGCCAAAGCCGCTCCCATCAGCATGGCTCGCCAATGACGCATCATTCACCCCGTGGCAATCCTGGGACTCGCGCCGGCGCAGCGCAGGGGCGGACCGGCGCGAAGCACGCTGGTGTTATCGGCAAGCGCACGCTGGTAATGCAGGAAAAGTCTGCCGCGGGTAGCGGTTGTACCGAAGATTCAGCAAATGCCGGCAGCAACGAGCACCGCCGCGGGAACGCTTCGCTGCGCCGTCGGCCGAGCTTTGGCGATTTACGGCCACGGCGCAAACTAAGCGAACTCGTTGACCGGGAAGGACACGCTGACCAGCCAAGCGACGTCGAGCGCCCTGGATTACTTGGGACCAAACACGACGCCTTGCTTCTCGGCCAATTCGCGCAGCCGGCGCTCTTCTTGCAAGGCATCGACATACCACCGGCCGAAATCGCTTGCCGAAATGATCGGCCGCGTGCGGATTTCCGAGCGGGCGGAGGGCCGCTTCGAGGCCGGGTCCTTGTCCGCGAAGACCTCGACACAGAACTCGAAGTAATCGCCGACACGCAACGTCACCAGCCCGCCTTTGCCATCCGGGATTCCCTTCGTGGAAAAATCGAAGCGGCCGCCGCCGAGGGTACGACCGAGGACCTGGTCGGGTTTCGGCGAGGGTACGGCGTGAAAATAAACCGAGGCATCCGCCGGGCTGTTGACAAACACGCCGCGCTTGGGATCGAAAGGCCCCGAAGCCGGCGTCGCTTCGGTCTCCGGTAATTCGAGCACACGCCAAGGCTCTTCTTTGACTTCTTCGTTGCCGCTCTCGGCCTTGCGGATGATGCGATACAGGAAACGTGCCCGCCCCAGACCGTACGGTCCATGGGCGAGGTAGCCGACCCGCAACTTCTCCCCAGGCACCACGGGCAGGCCATCGACTTCGTAGTCGCTCCACGGCTCATCAGGGCCTAGCGGGCCCAAGGGCGGAAATTGTTCCTTGAGCAAGACCACCTGCGGTGGTTCCTCCGGGACGACGCGCACCGTCCGGCGCGGCGCCGGGACATTTGCGAAGCCGTGGTCATCGACGACGACAATGCGATAACCGGTTTCTTCCGGCCGCAAATCGAACGTCCCCTGGGCCTTGGTCCCATCGGCGTCGAGGTCGAGCGGCACTTCGCGCGAAACAGCGGGTGGAGCGTCGTGTTCCGTGCCCGCCGCCGCTTGTTCCAGCTGCACGACGGCGCGCCGCACCGGTCGTTGGGTGTGCACGATCAGGCGCACCGCAGAACCGGGTATGCCGACCACGTCGCCGCGTCCTTGGGCCACTTCGTAGCGGCTGCCGTCGGGCCGCGTGCCGCAATACGTCGGGAGCTGAAGCCAAGCCTGGTGCTCGGTGACGACAGGCCGCGGCACCATTTTGACGAAGCCGGGGCGGCGCAAACGGCCGTCCCGCAGGCGTGCCGTGTAGCTGAAGGGGCGCGACGTCGGCGTCGGCCGGGCCTCGAAGATGGCATCGCTGCCGTCGAAGCGAGCAAAGTCGAGAGGGTACTCCTCGCGCGGCTGCCCCTGCGGTATCACCACCACGGTGCCGCGCCACGACGGATCAAGCACCGCTCCGCGCACGCGAAAAGCGAGCACGAATTTCTCATCGGCCGGTAAAACGGCGTCCAGAGCCACGGCCTCGATGGCCACCGACCGCGGTATCTCCCAGTCGGCCAGGAACTGTCGGGCCAGGAGTACGCCCGTCAGCTGCGGCGCCAACCCGAGCGACAGCGCCGCGACGGCAAGCACCGGCAACAGCAACAGCCCGGCCCGTCGGAGGCGGGTATGGTCGGCGACGGCCGCGAAATCGAGCGTCGCGGCGCGCTGCTCGGCTTCGCGCCGCACGACCGCGATCAGCTCGGCCGACATGCCGTCGGTTTGCGCACCTGGGCGCGACAGCTGCACGGTCGTAATGAGCCGGTGGGCCAGGTCCTGGTGGCGCTCTTCCACCCACAGGGCCAGTTCATCATCGCTGAGGCGGCGGATCAACGGGCGGGCGATGAACCACAGACCGGCACCGGCCGCGAGCATCAGCTGCCACGCGAAGAACAAGCGGCGGACCGGCCATGGCGTGTCGCGCTGGCGATCGATCCACCAGTCGACACAACAAGCCGCGATCAAGGCGGCCATCACGACCGCCAACCATTGCGCGGCGCCCCACGCCAACGCCACAAGGCGCTCGCGACGGCGTAATGTTGCGAGACGACGGGTCAAGAGCGATAACGTCATGCCACTGGCAGGGTGGGTGCTCGTCAAGCGTCTTCTGACATGATATGATGCCCCCCAACCGAATTCACCGGGATTTTCCAAGGAACGCAACCATGGCCAAGCCGTGTCCAATCACCCGCAAGCACTTCCGTGAACACGCTAAGCCGATTGAAGTCGTGATTAACGGCGTTCCCATGATTGCCGAGGTCAAGGAGTTTGCCACGGGATCTTTGGGGTGGAACAACAGCAGCAAGACGACGATCACCGTCGGCGGCACGCCGGTCGCCGTGCAGGTGGGCCTGAACCTCACCATCGTCGGCAGCAAGGATTTGCCCAAGGAGTGAGCCGGCTTGCCGGCACTCTGACGGCGAGCGGACGGCGGCGGTCCGCCCGACAGGGCGCCCGATCGTAGGCCCCGCGGAAGGCGAATGTGCGCACGGCCAGCGCTCGACCAACGTAAAGAAGGCTAGGGAACCCATGACCACCGAGACAAACCAATCAGCCTTGCCAACGCCCGAGCAAACGCCGTCGGAGACGCCGTCGCCCGCGGCGAATTCCGCTTCGGTCAGCGAATCGTCCGCCGCCCTGGGCGAGGCGATTGCGTTGCCCCCTTTACCCCCGCCGCCGCGGCTGGAAACGCTCGTCCTTCGGTGGACGAAATTCGACTACGTCCTGATCGCTTTGCTTTTGGTGTTGGCTTATTTTTTCGGGACGTCCAGTGCGAGCAATGCCGACTTCTGGCGCCATCTCGCTACCGGTCGGGCCCTTGCCGAAGGCGAATATCAATTCGGCGTCGATCCGTTTACCGTAGCGTCCACGGACGTCGATGGCATGCCGCGGTACTGGGCCAATCATTCGTGGTTGTACGATCTGGTACTGTACCGCGTCTGGAGCCTGGCAGGCGAGTATGGCACCTATGCCGTGGTCGCCGGGCACGGCCTGTTGATGGTCGCGGTGACCTTGATTCTGTTGCGGACGCGAGCGGCTGATTCGGGGCCGGTGATGACCTTCATCGCTACGGCCTTGGCCCTGTTGGCGTGCAGCCAGGTCGTGATGCTCAATTCCCTCGTGGTCAGCTATGTGCTGTTCGCGGCCCTGGTGTTGTTCTTGCACCGCGGCGGCTATTGGAACAGTCTCAGCACGGCGGAGACTCCATGCCCGCGAACGGCCTGGGCGATCCCTCTGCTGTTTGCGGTTTGGGTCAACGTCGATCGCTGGTTTGTTTTGGGCTTAGGGCTGGCCGCGGCGGCGGTGCTTGGCAATGGGATAGCACGTCTGTTGGGTGGGCGCGTGCAAACACCGCTGCCGCGTCAATGGTTCATGCTGGGCGGTTGTTTCGCGGCATGTCTGCTCAGTCCGCACCACGTCCACGCCTTCGCTATTCCGCCGGAATTGGGATATTTGTTCGGTCTGGGGGCGATTCCCCAGTTTGCCGCCCAAAATCCAGAGTTTCTGGCCGGCGGCGGCCTCGTCTGGCCATTTCATGCCGACTACCTCGGCAGCTTGTCGGTAGCCAAGGCTGGCTACTTCCTGCTGGTGGCCCTGAGTTTGGGGTCGTTCCTGGTCGTCGCCATCTCCAGCGGGCTTCGCAGCCTGCCCTGGTCGCGGTTGCTGGCCTGGTTGGCCGTGATCGCACTCAGTCTGGCACAATTTCGTTCGATCCCGTGGTTTGGATTGGTGGCAGGACCGATGTTCGTCTTCAACGGCACCGATGTCGCTCGACGCCGCCGGGAAAAGCCCGGCTGGGACCCCGAAGCCGTCTTCAACCCGCAGTTGGGACGCTTCGCCTGTGGCGTGCTCGTGATGTTGGGATTGGTCTTGGCATGGCCAGGGTGGCTCCACGGCCGGCCGATGACTCCCACCTCGCCGCGGCGCGTCGTTTGGCGAGTCACGGTCGATCCTTCGCTGCAAGCAGCGGCGGAAGCACTGCAACAGGACCAAGCCCGCCGCGTCTTTAACTTTACTAACGACATCGCTTCGTACTGCGCCTGGTTCGCCCCCGGCGTGCGCTGCTACATCGACGACCGTTATGAGCTTTTTGCCGGCGAGGCGCCGCGCTTCATTAAAATTCGCAGCGAGTTGCGCGACGACGGCCGCGAAGCCCTCGGCTCCCACCGCTTCCGTCGCGATTCCGAATGGCAACGCCTCTTTGGACAGCGGCAAATCGACCATTTGGTCCTGACTCGATTCGCCAGCGACCGGGATCAAGCCGTGGTGGCGGGTTTGTGTTGGCTCCAGGAACGCCACTGGACGCAGCGCTATGGCGACGGCCGAGCGATGGTTTTCCGCTACTCGCCCACCGAGATGAAACCAACGGCCAGCATTGCCGACCAATGGCGCCGCGAGGCGTTCGGCCCGGTGCCTCCGGAGCGCCGCGCTCCCGCCAAGGGCAGTCTGCCGCCGCACGGCGGACTGCCGCTGGAGGAGCTTTACTTGTGGGGGCAGTCCGCTTTGCCGCCTTTGACCGCCCTCAAGCCGCGAGTGCATCTCGAGTATTTCACGCTGGTGAGCATGCACGCCCTGGTGACTTACGAGCCGGCGTGGCGCATCACGGCTTGGTTGGCGCCGGTCGGGCTGAGCGGCGTCGTGCCGCTGCACGTTTCCGGCCCGCCGATCGCCTTGATTGAGAACTTTCCCAAGTCGCGCAAGGCGCCGCAGGCGACTTCGCTGTTTCAAGAGGTTCGGCCGCGCGATCCTGGACCGCCTGAAGCGCCGATCCTGATGATCCGTCTGGCGCGGCAGGCGGTACACGATCATCCGTACCAGGCTGACGGGCACTTCGCCCTTTACATGGCGTATCAACTGCAAGGTGAAGTCTTCGAAAAGCAGTGGACCACGCGGCACGGCGCGCCCCACGACGCCAGCGGTCGCAGCGCCATGCGCGAACTGCAAATGATCGCGGCTCTGCGCAACTACCTCGAACTGCGTCCCGATGATTTCGGTGCCCGCGAGCAGCTCGCGCAAATGTTTCTGAAGCTGAACCATCTGGACGCGGTCCTGGAAGAATTGACGATTGCCCACAAGACCGTCGTGCCGTTGCGGCAATCGGCGCGGGACAAGAAAGCCGCCGAATTCCTCAAGAAAAAGGAAAAGGACCTGGGCGACGCCATCAAGCGGCTGGAGAAGGACATTAAACGACGCCACGAAGACCTGAAGCTGCAAGCGGCCGGCATGGAACCGTTGCGGAAGTTCGAAATCGCCGTGTTGAAACCGTACCGCAGCAGCGACCCACAAGCGCCCCGCGGCATGGGGCTGACGCTGGAGGGGCTTAAACTACTCGACAGCGTTTCGCCGTTTTCCCTTCCGCAGGAAGCCCGCGCACCATTCCACGACCTGCGCTTTCGACTCTACATGCAGCTTGGGAAAATCGCGGAAGCCTACGACGATCTGCAAAAGCTCCTCGACTCCGGCTCGCCCGTCGCCTTGGAGCGTTTCCTGTGGTATTACGCCGTCCTGGGCAACTACGAGGGTTTCGACAAGGCCTGCGCCGATTTGGAACGGTTGACGGACGACAGGGTTCCCAAAGTCCGCGTCGACTTCCGCGATCACGTTGTCGCCATGTTGCAGCCGGCGGTGGCCGATACCCTCTACGGGATCTTGCGTCCCGCGGCCTTGCTGGCGCCGATGGCACACCTGCTGCACGCGGAGGACCAGTACCAGCAACTCATGGGGCTGCGCGGCAATCAGCGGACCTTGCGCGGCCTGGCGGCCCTGGAGCTTGGCGACACCGCCGCCGCTGAGTCGCATTTCGCCGCTGCCCTGCGCGAAGGTGGTGCCAGCCCGTATTTCTTCGACCGCCCGATCGCCCAGCGCTACCTCGAACTTTTGCGAGCGCAAAAGTAGCGGAACCATCGCGCCGAGCGTCGGCGTATCGCCTTGTGCCGGCGGCTCTGCATGCTGCGGCTGCCTCCTCGGCATCCGTCAGGTCGCGGCTCCGCGCCCCCGCAGCATTGTCAGCAGCAGGTCGGCAGCGGCAGCGGCGAAGGCGGGATCGTTGATGTGCAGGTCTAGTTCCACTAACGTCACCGTGGGGCTAAGCCAATTGCGCAGGCTCTGGAACAACGCCTGGTCCGCTTCCGGCCACCAAAACGGCTGACCCTCGCGATCGATGGCCGAGACCCCGCGAAGCGGCACGAGCACCGCCGTCGGCCCGCGGGCGGCACTGGCCTTGTGGGCGATTTCCTTGCCGAGCCGGTCGTTTTCCTCCGGCGTGGTGCGCATGAGGGTGACGTTGGCGTTGTGTTGATAGAAGCGTCGGCCGTGGAATTTCTCCGGCACAGACTCGCGCGGTCCGAAATTCACCATGTCGAGGGCGCCGAGCGAAATGACCTGGGGAATGCCACGCAGGCCGGCGGCGGTGAGACGGTCCGGGCCAGCACTGAGAATGCCGCCGACCAGTTCGTCGGCCAATTCGGTGGTCGTGATGTCGAGCACGCCGCGTACCAGGCCATCGTGGATAAACGATTCCATCGTCTGCCCGCCGGTGCCCGTGGCGTGGAAGACGAGGACTTCCCACCCGGCGGCTTCGAGATGTTGGCGGGCCGCGTTGACGCACGGCGTGGTCACGCCGAACATCGTCGCCGCGATGAGGTTGTCGCCGCCCGGCCCCGCGGTCGACGGCCCCAGTTTTTCTTGGCGCCCCTTGACCATGCCGATCATGGCGTTGGCGGCGTTGGCCAGCACGGTGCGGCTGAGGCGATTCAGGCCACTGATGTCGACGACGCTGTGCATCATGACGATGTCGCGCACGCCGACGTAGGGCTTCACCTGGCCGCTCGCCAGCGTGCTGACCATCAGCTTGGGCACGCCGAACGGCAAGGCCCTCATCGCGGCGGTGCCGATCGTCGTTCCGGCCGAACCTCCCAAGCTCAGGATGCCGTCCACCAGGCCGCGTTGATGGCGGTCGGCCACCAGGCGGGCGGCGCCCACGGCGGCTGCGGCCACGGCCCGGCCACGATCGCCGGCGGCCAGGATCTCGGAAAGGCTCGTGCCCGCGGCGGCGAATACCTCGTCCCGGCTCACGTCCGGCACCAACAGCGGCGGACCTTGCACGCCGGCGTCGATCGTCTCGGTCCGCACCCCGCTGGCGTGCAACAGGTCGCGGACAAAGGCATACTCCGCCCCCTTGGTGTCAAACGTCCCCAGGAGAATCACGGCCATGGCGTCGAATCCTTGTCTTTAGAGGGCCGCGATGACCGCATCTGCCATTTGCACTGTCGTCGCTGTGCCGCCTAAGTCGGGCGTGCGTACCTTGCCCTCCTTGAGAACCGCGGCGACCGCGCGGTGCAGGGCACTGGCGCTGCGCGCGTGCCCCAAGTGATCGAGCAGCAACTTCGCCGACAGAATGGCCGCCAGAGGATTGGCAATCCCCCGCCCCGCGATGTCGGGCGCCGAGCCGTGGACCGGCTCGAACATGCTGGGATACGTCCCTTCCGGATTGAGGTTGGCACTGGCGGCCAGTCCGACGCTGCCGGTGACGATGGCGCTGAGGTCGGTCAGAATGTCACCGAAAAGATTGCTGGCCACGACCACGTCGAACGTCTCCGGCTTGCGGACGAAATCCATGGCTGCGGCATCCACCAGCAGCGAACGAGCCTGAACGTCGGGAAATTCCTTGGCGACCTCGCGAAAGACTTCGTCCCACAACCCCATGCTGTGGATCTGGGCGTTGGACTTGGTGATTGACGTCACCTGTCGGCGTCGCCGACGGGCGCCGTGAAAGGCGGCCCGCATGATCCTTTCGCAGCCCCGGCGGGTGAAGATCGAGGTTTGCACAGCGATCTCGTGCGGCGTTCCCGCGTAGAGCCGACCGCCCACCGGTGCGTATTCTCCTTCGGTGTTCTCGCGATACACGACCAGGTCGATACTTCCGGGGGCCTTGTCGCGGAGGGGAGATTCGACGCCTTCGAATAGGTAAGCCGGGCGGAGATTGACAAACTGGTCAAACTTGCGGCGCATCGGCAAGAGCAAGCCGTGGACGGTGACGGCATCGGGTACGTCCGGCGTGCCGACGGCGCCGAAAAAAATGGCGTCGTGCCGTTGCAACTCCTCCCAACCGCCTTCGGGGACCATCGTCCCAGTTTTGCGGTATAAGGCCGAGTTCCAGGGCAGGCGGTTCCATTCCAGGCGGGCGTCATCGTAGTGCAAAGCGGCATCGACGACGCGAATTGCCTGGTCGATGACCTCCGGACCAATCCCATCGCCGGCGATAACGGCGATCTTGTGAACTGCCATTGTGGCGTTTCCTCCGAAACACTATAGAACGGCCGCCGGGGTTGCCGATGCCTTTTTATTGGAGAACTCGCACCCGCGGTAGGCTGGACAGGCCAATGAACCAGAGCACTTGCCACAGCCCGGCGACGCGCTTGTTCTCATGGTCTGCGGTCGTGTTGAGTGTCGGACTGTGCGGGTTCTGTTCGTCCGCCTCGGGGTGCAAGTCGGCTAATCGCCACAAGGCCAATGACGATCCGCTCTTCGGCGTCAAGCCGCCGCAAGTCAGCGCCGTGCCTTCGACGTCCAACTCGCTTGGTTCGCCGCGCGCGAGTCTGCCGCCTTTGCCGCAGAGCACCAGTGCAACCAGCAATGCGGCCCTGGCCAGTTTGCCGGGGAGCCGACCGTTAGGCATCGCCGATGCCGGCGCCGGCTGGCCGGCTCCCAAGTCGACGCCGCCCAACGTCCAACCCGTGCCGCGCGATTCACCCCGGACGCCGCCGATCCTCACCACCGGCGCGTGGAACCCTGAGCCGGGGGCGGCCGTCAAGACCAGCGGGGGCCAGCAATCTGTGCCAACCGGCGGCGATCCGGCTCTGGCGCCGCTGTTGTCGCGCGGCGCCGTTAATCCCAAGGTCGAACCCGACCCGGAAGGGGTGCGCCTGACCGTCTTCGTTCCCAATTCCGCCAGCCCCGGCGCTATGCGCATCGTCACGGCCACGGCGCGCGACCTCGGCGCTGCCGTGCAGGCGGTGCTGCGGCAGATCGATGAGCTGAAGTGAGACAGGTCGTTGCAGCCATAATCGGCGGGAACGCGGGCTTCGGTGACTTGCCCACGTCCCCGCAGAGTCAGGAACTACGGACAGGACCGCGGCGTCGCCGCACTGTTGTCAGCGCGTCGAATTCGGTTGCGGCGCCGGCGCATTGGGACGCTCCGGCTCCAGCTCCCAACCGCGCCGATATTGCCGGCGGATGAAGGGCGCCGCCGCCGCTTCGCAGTTGGTGGCCCGCAGATTGGCAGAATCCCACTCGATGCGCTGTCCGACGCGGATTGCCACGTTGCCGAGCAAGACGGTTTCGGTCAGGGGACCGGCATAGTCCGGGAAGTTCGACATGGCCGGCGGTCCACCTTTGCAGGCCCGCAGCCATTCGGCATGGTGGCCGGGCGAGCGCGGCAACGTCGGTGCCGGGGGCTGGTAATTGGCGAAGTCGGCCCGCGGCAGCATGATGCGATCGCCGCCGTAATCGGACGTGGAGTAGATCGTGCCGCGCGATCCGACCAGCAACGCGCCGCTGGCGGACGGATTTTGGCCCGGTTGCAAGGCGTCGAGGAATTTCTCACGCGGCGGCAGGCGCCGTTCATACCAATAGAGCGTGCAGGGGGGCAGATTCTCCCGCGCGGGAAATTGATAAGTCACCAGGCAGCCCATCGGCGCCGTCTCGGGATTCAAAGGCGTTGTCAATTCCGCCGTTACCGAAGTCGGGGCGCCCAGCTTCAGGGCCATGTACGGCATGTTCATCGTGTGGCAAGCCATGTCACCCAAGGCCCCGGTGCCGAAGTCCCACCAGCCCCGCCAGTTGAATGGAACGTACGCGCTGTGATAGGGGCGTTCAGGGGCCGGGCCGAGCCAGAGGTCCCAGTTGAGAGTGGCGGGCACGG
>JANWVS010000170.1 GCA_025056835.1 Gemmataceae bacterium
CGTGCCAAGGGCAAGTCGGCATTGAAGTCGGCCAATAGATCGTGCAACGTGCTCATGCGGATATCCTCCACCGCTCTACAAAATCGGCGACGCCAGGCGGCAGGCGTTTTCCAGGATCCGCCCGGCAAAGGGCCGCTCGGCGTAGACGTCGGGATCCAACAAAATCGACTCGGCAAAATCGCACTGGAAGGCCGTTTCCAATTCGCGCACCGCGTCGTGGGAATACAACAGACAATTGACCTCGAAATTGAGGAACATGCTGCGATTATCGAAATTCGCCGTTCCCACCGAGGCGAAGTCATCGTCCACGATCATGACCTTGGCGTGCATCATTCCCTTGGTGTACTGGTAGACCTTGACGCCGGCTCGGAGCACCTCCGCCCACCAGTAGCGGCAGGCATAGAAGGGGAACCATTTGTCCGGATGGAACAGCCCGAGAAAACGCACATCGACGCCGCTGAGGGCCGCGAGACGCAACGCGTCGAGCAAGGCCGCGTCCGGCACGAAATACGGCGAGGCAATCCACACGCGCTGGCGGGCACGAATGATGGCGGCAAACGTCACTTCGCGGATCGCTTTTTTCTCGTCGTCCGGTCCGCTGGCGATAATTTGGGCAGCGTAGGGGCCGTCGGCCGATTCCACGCGGAAATAGCGATGCTCGCTCTCGACGCGATCCACGAGTTTTTCGTTGGCCGCGAAGTCCCAGTCTTCACAGAAGATCAATTGCAAATCGTAAACCGCGGGGCCGCGCAGCCGCAAGTGCGTGTCACGCCAATACCCGAAGTGCGGGTCCTTGCCCAGGTACTCGTCGCCGACGTTGAGACCGCCGACGAAGCCGACGTTGCCGTCCACGACCAGGATCTTGCGATGGTTGCGGAGATTGAGCTGGAAGCGGCGCCGCCAAGGATTCAGGGGCAAGAACGGCTGCGATTTGCCTCCGGCCTGGTGCAGCGGGCGCAAGAGCCGCCACCGCAGGCGGTGCGAGCCCATAGCGTCGTAAAGTAAGCGCACCTCGACGCCGTGCCGGGCCTTGTCGGTCAGGAGAGCGAGCAGCTCGCGGCCCAACTCGTCTGGCTGCCAAATGAAGAATTCGAGATGAACGTGATCGCGGGCCTCGGCGATCGCCGCCCGCATGGCGGCAAAGGCCGGCGCGCCCTCGTGGTAAAAGTCGACGTGGTTGCCGGTCGTCACCGGCGCGGCGCCGAAGCGCGCTGCCAAGGGTGCCAGCGCGGTCCGCGGCCCGCCGTCGCCGAGGGGCCGCTCATCTTCCGCCGTGAGCATCTGGGCCGGATAACCGACCGGCTGAGGAGGCTTTTGATAACGACGGCGGTGCCGCCGCTTGCGACGGATCGGCCGATCGACGTGCTGATAGCCGAAAATGTAGAAGATCAAGGCCCCCAGCAGGGGCAAGAAGAACACGAGCAAGCACCACGCCACCGCCGGCGTCGCGTCCCGCTTGGTGTTGAGGATCCACGTGAGCGTGCCGGCCACGACGCTGAAGTGCAGCAAGGGCAGCAGCAGCGGCAGCCACTCCAACAGTTCATCGACTATATCGAGGAAGATCGACATTCCGAGTTCGCCAGGATGGATCGTGTGCCAGGCCGCCGCGCGCGCTGCGATCGCCGCGCCGTTCACGCGCCGCTGCGCACCAGGCGCAGACCGATCGGCAGCGCTTCGCCAAACATCTGGTCCTGCTCAGCGGCCTCCAGTTCGGCCACTTCCTCGACCATTTGGGCCCAATGTTCGGGCACCGCCAGGCCGTGCAAGACAGCCAAGACACGTCGGCGGTGGTCGTCGTCGACGTCGATGGCCCGTTGTCCGCTCCGCCGCGCCAGTTGCGACAGGCAAAACGCCCAGGCCAGGCGTTCGTTGTCGTGGCCCGGCGTGAACGCCAGGAGGGCGTCGAGCCAGTCCTCGACCACGCGCGGATGGACCACAGCGTTGAGCGGTCCGTACAACAGCACTCGCGCCCCCAGCCGCGTCAGGCCGAAGAACGCGAACGACGGCGTCGGGCTGCGCCGGCAGTGCCGCAACAGGGCCGCACCGAGTTGTTCCTTGACCTTGACGTCGAGGCGCTCCAGGCTGGCCGCGGCCCGCCACATTTCCGTCCATTCGTTGGTCGGCGGCCTGGCAACGTTCTTGGTCGGCAACAGGACCGGTCGAAGCCGGTTGAACAACGTCTGTTGCAGCTCGGTTTTCAGTCCGCCCGCGACGCGCCGCCACATGATCCAGAACTCGGCGCCGCCTTCAGGCGGTCCCATGGCCTTGCCGCCGGCCTTCGAGGCATGGATCAGCTTCCACAGTTGTTCGACGCGATACTTATCGAGCGGATCGCCGAAGCCCGGCCGCAGGCAGAAGCCGACCAGGTTGTTCCAGCGGGCCAAATGGGCTGGCGACGCCCGGCGCCGATCGCCGACCTCGAGGAAAAAATCCCAGAGGCGGCGACACAGCGCTGTCGGCCAGCGCTGGCGGCCGGCGTCCAGTGCCGTCTCAAGCGCCTTGGTCAGCTGCGACGGTGCGGGAGCGCCCGGCTCGTCGTGAAACGACGCGCGGATCAAGCGGCCGGCCTGTTGGACCTGTTCCTCGGGCCAGACATCGGCCGGTGCGGCGGCCTGGCTTGAAGGCGCTTCGCCGTCGTCGTCGCGGACAATGTCGCGGACATTGAATTCCAGCCGCCAGCGATTGCCGCCGTCCTTGGCCACGCAAAACAGCTCCAACGTGCCGATCTCCGTACAGCGGGCGGCGAGGGTGACGGGCACGCTCTTGGTGCCGCTGCGTTTACCGCCGCGCAAGATGGTGTGCAGCGGCGGCAGGCGCAGCAGTTGCTCGGGGTGCACGTCGAGAAGTTGGCCGGCCCGATCGTCGCCGCGCACGGTCGACGTGTACAGCGGAAAGGCCACCGGCTGGCCCAGCGCCAGCTCAAACTGCGGTTCGTCCAGGACAATCTCGTGCCCTTCTTCTAGGCGCTGCGGAACGACACACACGACGGTCTGTCGCGGCCGCGCGTCCGCAGCACTGGCCTGATCGGCGACGGCAAGATAATACGAACGGGCGATACCACCGCCGATGCGGCGGCCGCCGGAGTGCTTCAGCCACGCGAAATGGGCCGCTCCCCAAGCGACAGCGAGGTCGAGCGAGGGATTGGTGAGGACCAGCGGTTGCCAGGGCCGACGAGGCTCGTCGAACCAGCTATGGAGCACTTCAACGACGCGGTCGCGCAGCGCCGCCGCGGTGAACACGCCGCCGTTGAACAAGATCGCCCGCGGCTTGGCGTCGGCGCCTCCCTGAAGGTGCTTTCTCAAAAAGCCGGCGAGGTGGCGGGTAATCGCCGGGTCGCTGACGTAGGGCAGTCCCATCTCATGGAGGCCGACGCGGGCGCCGCGCTGCGGCTCCGATTCGCGCAGCACCTTGGGGAAGAAGCCGTCGAGGATGACGCCGCGCACGTCGGCGGCGGTAAGCTGCGTCGTCACGGCCCCGCCGACGACGTGGCGGCCGCGACCCATGACCGTCACGGAATAACTGCTCGGCGGCGCCGGCGACAACAGCGCTTCTTTGGCCTGGCGACAGGCCTGCGTCAGAAGCCCATAACCGACGGCGTCGAGCTTGCCGGCGGCCGGAAGCTTTTGCTCGACGTATTTGGCCAGGGCGAGGTCCATGTTGTCGCCGCCCAGCAGCAAATGATCGCCGACCGCCAGACGGGCAAAACCCAGTTCCCCCTGATGCTCGATCGCCTGGATGAGGCTGAAGTCGCTGGTGCCGCCGCCGACGTCGATTACCAGACACTGATCGCCGGGCCGCAGTTGCGCCGCCTCTTGCGGCGAGTGCGTTGCCAACCAGCAGTAGAAGGCGGCTTGCGGCTCCTCGAGCAGCGTGACGTTCTCCAAGCCGGCGCGGCGCGCCGCTTCGACCGTCAAGGCGCGGGCCACGTCGTCAAACGACGCCGGCACGGTCAGCACCACCGGCAATTGCTCGAGGCGGTGCTCGGGGTGGTCCCGGGCCATGACGTGGTTCCACGCCTGCACCATGTGTTGCAAATAGCACGCCGAAGCCTCCACCGGCGAGACGCGCTCCACGTCGGGCGGAGCGCTCCACGGCAGAATCTTGGCCGAGCGATCGACGCCGGCATGACACAACCACGACTTGGCCGACGTCACCAACCGTCCGGGAATGCGGGCGCCGTGCAGGCGGGCAAATTCGCCGACGACGCGGGATGGGGCCGAGGCCCAGGGCAGCGCCGTCGCTCCCACCGGGAGATCGTGCGGCCCGGGCAGATATAAGAACGACGGCAGCAACGCGCGGGCTGCGGTCTCCGCCGGCGCCACCAGTTGCGGGATCGGAAACGGTCGAATCGTCTTGGGATCGCTGACGTCGACGTAGGCCAGGGCGCAATTGGTGGTACCCAAGTCGATGCCGATGAGATAACGAGGCATGTCGCGATTGGATCCCATCAAGAGAGTGAAGCTTCTCTCGTCATTGTATGACGCCTGGGAGTTGTGCCGCCGTCGTCGCACCATTTACAATGGCACCAACCGCCGTCACGGCTGCCGACGCGGCAACAAGGCGATCATACCGGGAGGAACATGGGGTATCGCAGTCTGGCCGAATGCGTCGCCGATCTGGAGCGGACCAAGCAACTCGTGCGCATCGACGTGGAGATCGATCCTTACCTCGAAGCCGCCGAGATTCAACGCCGCGTCTACCAAGCCGGAGGCCCGGCGTTGCTCTTCGCCCGCGTCAAGGGATGTCGCTTTCCGCTGGTCAGCAACTTGTTCGGCACACGGCAGCGGACGCGCTTCTTGTTCCGCGACACGCTCGACGCCGTGCGCCACCTGGTCGAGATGAAGATCGACCCGACCGCCTTCTGGAAAAACCCGTGGCGCTATCGCGACGTGCCGCGGACCTTGTGGCACCTGCGCCCGAAATTCGTCGCCGGCGGCCCGGTGCTCGAGGAATGCCTGACGATCGGCGCCTTGCCGCAGGTGGTTTCCTGGCCCAAGGACGGCGGCGCCTTCATCACTTTGCCGCAGGTCTATTCCGAGGATGCCGATCGGCCGGGCTGGCGCCATTCCAACCTCGGCATGTATCGCATTCAGTTGACCGGCAACCAGTACGACGGCCGCCGGATCGGCTTGCACTATCAGATCCATCGCGGCATCGGCGTCCATCATGCGGCGGCCTTGCGGCGCGGCGTGCCCTTTCGCGTGAGCATTTGGGTCGGCGGTCCGCCGGCGCTGACCTTGGCTGCCGTCATGCCGCTTCCCGAGGGAATGCCGGAGCTGGCGTTTGCCGGGGCCTTGGGCGGCCGGCGCGTCCGCTTGATCCGCCCAGCGCCCGCCGACGTGCCGATCCACGCCGACGCCGATTTCTGCATCACCGGTGTCGTCGATCCGGAGTTGCAGTTGCCGGAGGGGCCGTTCGGCGATCACCTCGGCTACTACAGTTTGCAGCATCCGTTCCCGGTATTGCACATCGAGCGCGTCTCGTGCCGCAAGGGTGCCATTTGGCCGTTCACGGTCGTCGGTCGACCGCCGCAGGAAGACACCGCCTTCGGCCAGATCATCCACGAGTTAACGGGGCCGATCATCCCGACG
>JANWVS010000171.1 GCA_025056835.1 Gemmataceae bacterium
ACACCTGCGAACGCGTGGTGATGAACGGCTCGATCTTCTTGATCGTATCGACCTTCAGTTTCGCTTCGGTCAACAGCCAAGCCGGCGTGTCGAAAATCGGGTCGGGAGCGATGTCGCCCCCCAGCGGCGGCCGCATCTGAAGAATCGTTTGAATGTCGGTCTCGCTCAAATTCGGGATCGTGGCCAGCACGGCGGCGGGTGCGGTGTTGATGTTGATCCGCGCCGGCAGTTCAATTTCCTGGTAGATCGTCGCCGCGTGGTACAGCATCGGCAGCAGTTCGCGGCGCCGCACCGGATCGTTGAGCGGACTGAAATAGACGACCGTCGGGTCCTTGCTCGTCTTGCCGGCGATCGATACCTGAGTATCCACCAGATCGTAAAACGACTTGATGCGTTGTTTGGGCTTCTTGGTGAAGTCCGGCGTCCAGGCGTTGATGTCGCCGCGGACCGTCGTGGGCTGTTTGGACGAGCCTCCCTTCTTGCCGCTGGCCAGGCCGAGCAACGACCCCAGCGACGCGCCGAGCGACTGCGATTGCCCGCTGGTGTTGGACGGTCCGTACTGCCGATACATGACCAGGAATTTGGCCAATTCCTCGCCGGCGGTGATCGACAGCTTTTCGTACAGGGCCTCGAGGTCGGTGTCGTTGACATAGGTCAGCGGCTGGCCCGAGGCGTCGGTGTTGTGCTCGCGACTGTAGATGGTCAGAAACTCGGACAGGCCGCGGTCGAAGCCCTCGTCGCCGGCGCCTTCGTCGCCGTCCTGGAAGCCGTTGCGGTTGAGATCATTGCCGTACAGCAGCTCGGGCGTCATCCCCCGCACCAGCAGCAGCTCTTCGAGACTGTCGAGCGGTCCGTTCTTGGTGCGGTACGGTGGGTTCTCCGAGGAATACACGTCGATTTCGGCGCCGCCTTCGCGCGGTTGGTCGTCGGCGTCGACCCAGTCGGTGATGCAAGCGGCCAGTTCGCTGGTCATGCCCGGCAACTTGAGCAAGGCGTTGTAGAGCATTTCCCCGGTCGGATCGAGCTTGATGAGGGCGTTGATGTTGATCTTGCCGCCTTCGTCGGTGACGCCGGCGCGAAAAGGAGCGGCAAGGGCGGCATTGGGGTCGGGAGGAGCGATGAGCGTAAATCGGCCGGTCTTGCCGCGCCCTTCGTCGCCGACCGCTATGTTGGCAAAGACGCCGGGATTGTCGTAGACGTTGCGATGGATGGCGGCCAGGCTCTCGGCGTCGCTGAGGATGGCAATGGCGGTGTTGATGCCGGATTCGGCGAAGGCCCGCGCTTGGGCGGCCCGATGGGCATTGACGGCCGCGCGGTATTCCGACAGCATCAGGTCGCCATACTGGTACGCCGCCAGCGCCAAAATGACGACGACGACCAGCACGGCCAAAAGCACCACGCCGCGCCGCTGCGAACCGGTATGCGTGCCGAGCCTCATGGTCGACTGTCCCCTCCCGTGGTCACTGACCTTGGATCGAATAGTTGTTGCCCGCCGGCAGGTAGACGACGTGGCGATACTTCCGCGGCGTCACGTTGTCGTCGCGCGGTTTCATTTCCAGGGTGATCTCGATGGCCGCCGGCGAGCCGACCGGAGTTTCCCCATCGGGGCCGAGAGCCGTGCTGTCCCAAGTGGCCACCCAGCCGCCCCCGTCCCAATACTGAAACGTAATCGACAGCACCTCCGGGGCCAGTTTTTTGGCGCGCTCGGCATCCGGCGTCGTGGTGTCGATCTCCGGACTGGTGGCCAGGCTCAACTCTTGCTTCATCAACCCCATGCCGTCCTCCACCCAGTACAGGATGCGGCGCAGGTCGGAGACTCGACCGCCGTTGGGCGGCGCCGTCCGAAAGGCCCCCGAACCGAGCACTTCGCGCGGCACCTTGCCCACCGACAGCAGCAGCGTGCCGCTGTCGCCCTGGACGCCGATGTTGAACAGCACCGGCGGAGAGGTTGCCTGGGCCTGGTCGCCGGTGACCGAGGTGGCCGTCGGGGCGGGGGCTTGCTTGGGATCGTACGGCCCCAAGCTGGCGAGGATGTCGGCGGTGATCACGTTGAGGATGGCTCGGGCGGTCATGGCTTCTTGGGTGGCTTCCCGGCCGGCCTGGGCCTGCCCCAGCTGCATCGTCAGGGCCATGTACACGCCGCCGAGGATGACCATGCCGATGGCCATGGCCAGAATCATTTCCAACAGCGTGAAGGCGCCGCGCCGCCGTCGCCTGCTCATGGCATGGTCCCTCCCGTCATGGGCATCATGTCGGTGGCGAGCTTGTCGAGCGTGCTGCCGCGCAAGGCCGGATCAAGCACAGCCTGCGTGAGGCTGACCTCCAGCGTGCGGCCGTCCTTTTCGTAGCGGACGACGACGACGACGTTCTTCAGCCCGTTGATGACGCTATCGCTGACGTCGATTTCGTACTGATACCCCGCATCGTCGCCGGGAAACGGGGTCAAGGGGGTCGGTTCGAGCGGCTCGGCCCCGATGATCAGCTCGGCCAATTTGGCCTGGCACAACATGCTGGCCTTGTGATAATCGCGGGTGTCGAGCGCCCGGGCGTTGCCGAACGACGACAGCTGGTAAATCGCCACCAGGGCAAACAGAAAGATCGTCATGGCGACGACGACTTCCAGCAAGGTGATGCCGGGGCGCGTCGTTCGGCGCCGGCTGGCGAAGCGGCGGCGGCTCGTGCCTGGAAAACGCCGCCGTGAGTCGTATCTCATGGCGCTGCCTCCGCGGCGGGGGCCGCTGCTTGAGTCGCCGTGCCCGGGTCGATCGGCGTGACGGCGCCGGTCAGGCCGCGCAGGTGCAGCCCGATGGCCCGCTGCCCGGCTTTGCCGAAGTAGATCACGGCGTCGCCGCGGGCCGTGCCGTCGGGCAGATAGACGGCGATCGTCTCGCCCCACTCAGGTCCGGGAGGCGGTGCCGCCGTCAGCTCGGCGAAGGCCCGTTCATCGCGGGTGAACAAGATGCCCTGCGGCAGCTCGCCCTCGACGATCAGCGGACGATCGTCGACGCCGTCGCCCGTCGACCTGCCCGACCAATAGGCCTCGTCGTCGGGCGCGACGCGGAACTTGCCGGTGTTCTCGGTGACGGCGAAGCGATAGGGTCGGCCCTCTTCGAGGGCCCGTGCCCGCATCTCGGCCCAGCGAGCCCGAACCAGGTCGCGGGCCGCCCGCTCCCGCGACGACGCGAGCAGCGCGTCGAACACGGGAAAAGCCATCGACAGGGCGATGATCATGACCGCCATGACGAGCATCAGTTCCAGCAGGGTAAAGCCGCCGCGGCGCATCGTCTCCCCTATGTCACGCGCTACTTCGACCAGTTGCCGATGGTTCGATTCTCCCCCGGTACGACGGTGAAGACGTCGATGACCCGCGCCTGCGTCTGGTTGGCCGCCATGGTTTGCGTGCCGTTGGGGTCGTATTGGAACGGCCGGCCCCAGGGATCCAGCAGGTCTTCGCGGCTTTTCAAGTACGGTCCGCGGCCTTCCTCGTCCTTGACCAGCAATTGACTCAAATCTTGCGGATAGTCGCCGTGGTCCACTTTGTAGGTTTCGGCAGCTTGAACGATGGCCCGTGCCTTTTGGATGGCCCCGTTGACTTTAGCTCGATCGAGCTGGCCGAGCACATAGTAGCCGCCGAAACCAGCGATGATGACGATAATCGCCATCACCACTAACAGTTCCATCAACGTGAAAGCTGCTCGGACCACTAAGTTGCGTCGACTTTGCCAAGTGCGTAGCGTCATGATGATTTCTCCTTCCTTACCGAGTATTACCTTAGCAGATGTCTCGATTAGAACCCCATGAAAACAGCTCACTGGACGGCCTGGGACATTTTGAACACCGGCAGCAGCAGGCCGACCACGACCACCAGGGTCACCCCCGCCATGACGAGCAACATTACCGGCTCGAGCAAGCGAACGAAAAGCTCGAGTTGCCGCGAGGTCCGTTTCTCCAGTCCGTCGGCGATGTTGATGAGCACTTTTTCCAGGTTGTTGCTTTCCTCCCCGACGGCGACCATTTCGACGACATCGCGCGGGAAGTGGGCACACGCCGCCAGCGGTTGGGCGAGAGAGTTGCCGGCGGTGACGTTTTCGGCGGCCTGGTCGATGGCGTCGGCGAGGACCTTGTTGCCGGTCGAGTCCTTGGCGATTTTCAGCGCCTGGAGGATCGGGATGCCGTTGTGCAGCAACGTGCCGAGGATGCGGGTGAAGCGCGAGAGGGCGAAGTTGAGGTAAATCGTGCCCACGGAAGGCAGCCGCAGCCGCAGCCCGTCGATGGTTCGCCGCCCCGCATCGGTCCGCGCCCAACTCCGAAAAGCGATGAACCCGATGACCGCCGCCAGCAGCACGAAGATGCCGCGCCGCTGCATCAGATGGCTGAAGGCGATGAGCATTTGCGTCAGCCAGGGGAGTTCGCCTTTTTCATCGAGCTTCTTGAAGATCGGCTCGAACATCGGCACGAAAAAGACGACCAGCACCTGCACCACGACGAAGCCGACGACCGCCAGAAACACCGGATACGCCAAGGCGCCGACGACCTTGGATTTCAAATCTTCCTGATGTTCCGTGAAGGCGGCGATGCGCTCGAGCACGTCTTCGAGGAAGCCGCCCTCCTGGCCGGCGCGGACCATGCTGACGCACAGTTCGTTGAAGGCGTTGGGATGCAGGGCCATGGCGTCGCCGAGGCTCATGCCGTCGGCCACCTTGAGGTGGATTTCGCGGAGAACCTCGACCAAGGCGGGCTGCGACGACTGCCGTTGCAGCAGTTCCAGGCTGCGCAACAACGGCACGCCGGCGCGGAGCAGATCGGCCAGCTGGGCGAAAAAGGTCGCGATGTAGCGCGGCTTGACGCGGCGCGAGCTGCCGGTGATGCCGGCCGTCGCCGTCTTGCGCACCGGTTCGATCCGCAGCGGGAACAAGCCGCGGGCATCGAGGATCGACAATGCTTCGCGTTCGCTGGCGGCGGTCAAGGTGCCGGCATTGCGGGCGCCGGCGCCGGTCATCGCTTCGTAGGCAAAGTCGGGCATGGGAGGTTGGCCCTCTCGCAGTCGAGCATCGCGCGGCAGCAGGCGCGGTTCAGGACAAATCGGCCGCGGTCACGCGCGCCACTTCTTCAATCGTCGTCAGCCCGCGGAGCACTTTCCGCCAGCCGTCTTGGCGGAGCGTGATCATGCCGTTTTTCAAGGCTTCATAGCGGATAACATGGGCGTTCGCCCGTTGCATGACCAGTTCCTTGATCTGGTCGTTGGTGACCATCAGTTCAAAGATCCCCATCCGGCCGCGATAGCCGGTCTGGTGGCATTTGCGGCAGCCGGCGCCGCGCCAGAGCTGCGTGGGATACTGCTTTTCCGTCACCCCCGGGAAATCGAGCGGGATGTCGCCGTGGTGCGGCTCGTACGCGATCTTGCAATCCGGGCAAATGGTCCGCACCAGCCGCTGGGCCATGACGCCTTCCACCGTGCTCGAGACCAGGAAAGGCTCGACCCCCATGTCGATCAGGCGGGTAAAGGCGCTGGGCGGGTCGTTGGTGTGCAGCGTGCTGAAGACGAGGTGGCCGGTCAGGGAGGCCTGGATGGCGTTTTCGGCCGTT
>JANWVS010000172.1 GCA_025056835.1 Gemmataceae bacterium
ACAAGCGATGCGCGGATCGAGCGCGGCGGTGACCGCCGCCGGATCGCCGCCGCCCGCTACGGCGCCGAGCAACAGGATCGCTTTTTTGTCGATCCCGGGTTGGGCGAGCAACAGGTCGACGCCGCGCATCATGTCGTTGACCATCCAGCCGATCAGCGATTCGCCTACGAGGTGCAAGTGCATGGCGACGTTGTAGCGGAAGTAATAATCCTGCCGACCGACCTTGAACTCGGCGGGAAAGCTGTCTTTGTTGACGAAGGGGTGTTGGCGGCGTTCGCCGTGGCCTAGTTGATCGGGAATCAGCACATAACACCCCGCGCGTGCCCAGGTCATGCCCATGTCCTGAAGCTCGCCCTGGGTTTTCGGATTGTGGTGGCTGTGGATGATCAGGATGCCCGGGGCAGCTGACGGCGGCGCCGCGGGCCGATACAGGTTCGCCGTCACCCAGAGATCGGGACGACTTTCGTAAACGAGTTTCTCGATCACGAATCCCTCGCCGGCGATTGCCCCGGCGACGATCGTCCGCGGCGGCTTTCCCACGTCGACGAAGGTGCCCAACGAGCGCTTCAAGGCGGCAAGTCTGCTGTCGCGGAATGATTCCCAGTCCTCACGGGACTTCAAGGCGTCCCAGGCCTGCACGTCGCGGCGATTGACCTGGTCGCGCTGGCCGCGCAGCCACTTGCCGAGTTGCTGCGCCAGCTCCTTGGCTTCGTCGCTCTTGGCCGGAAAGACACGCGGGTCGAGGTCTTTCAAAGCGGCCGCCAACTGCTCCTGCCCGGCTGGGTGGGCCGCCGCCACCGTGGCGAACGCCGTCAGGCAGCCGAGTGCCAAGGTGGGCACCCAACTAGGTCGGATCAAAGGATTCCTGTTCATCTTGTCCCCCCGGAATGGGCGAATCCAGATCGATTGGGTCAACTGCCGTCATGGTGCGGGGACCGTGGGCGACGAACCAGCGGATCTGCCGGGCCAGTCCCAAAAGGATTTTCACTTCCATGGTGGTCAGCCGCGCCTTGCCCAGCAAGTGGCGGACGGCGTGCATCAGCGCCTCGGCCTTGGGACCATAGAGGAAGTGGATTTCTTCCAGGGCGAGGCGCAGTTGGGCGAACATCCGTTCTTGCTCAGCGACGGCGGCAAGAGGCGGGTCCGCTTTTCGCGGCGTGGCGGTGCCGAGTTGGCAGTGCAGCTCGTACAGACAAATGGCGACGGCCTGGGCCAGGTTCAGCGACGTGTAAGCCGCGGCGGTCGGAATGTGGATGAGATAATGGCAGCGCGTCACCTCTTCATTGGCCAGGCCCGTCGGTTCCGGCCCAAACACCAGGGCGATCCGTTGTCTCTCTTGGAGTGGGCCGACGGCCTCGCGCAGGATGGCGTCGGGCGGCCCGACCGACTGGCGGCGAAAGAGGCCTCCCGCCGGGCCGGAAGTGCCGATGACGAGGACGCAGTCGCCGACGGCTTCGGTCAGCGTGGCGAAGATGCGGGCGGACTCGAGGATGTGTTCGCCGTGGGTAGACATTTGCCGAGCAAGGCGGTCGTCGCGATTGCATAGCGGCTGGACGAGCACGAGGTCGTGCAAGCCGTAGTTGTGCATGATTCGGGCAACGGCGCCGAGATTACCGGGGTAATGGGTGCGCAGCAGGACAACGCGGCAATGTTCGATCGCCATGGTTGAGGACTCATCGCGCGTTGCCACGAAGGGCGACTAACTGGCCCCTTCGCCGGCTAACTCCATGGCCTTCTGCTTGCAGCGTTTCAGGTCGAGTTTGCCGCTGCCCAGAATCGGCAGTTCCGCGACGGCGTAGAAGTCGCGCTGGCTGGGAACGTAGAGGTTGGGCAGACCGCGCTCGTTGATGCCTTTCCACAGTTCGTGAACGCCGATCGGCAAGGGGAGATGGAGGACGACCAGCCTCTCCCCTTTTTTGGAATCGGGTACGGCGGTAACGACCAGCATGCGCTCCGCGCTTTTGAGGACGCTGTGCAGTTCTTCTTCGACTTTTTCCAGCGGCACCATTTCGCCGCCGACTTTGGCGAAACGTTCCTCGCGGCCGGTGATCGTGATGAAGCCGTCTTCGTCAAACATCGCGAGGTCGCCGGTGATGTACCAACCGCCGTCGATGATCTTTTTTCGCGTCAGGTCGTCGCGTCCCAGATAGCCTTTCATGACGTTGGCCCCGAAGACTTGCAGCGAGCCTTCCACCCCCGGCGGCAACGGTGCGCCGCCGTCGCGCGGCATGATGCGGGCCGCCACGCCCGGAATCGGCTGGCCGATCGTCCCCGGCTTGTTGCCCACCTGCCGCCGGTTGCCCTCCTGCCAATCGGGCACGTTGACCGACACCACCGGCGACAACTCCGTGCAGCCGTAGCCTTCCAGGGGCATGACGCCGAACTTCTCGTGAAATTCCTTGGCGACGGCCTGGGGCAACTTCTCCGCGCCGCAAACGAGAAGGCGGATCGTCCGGAAATCGTCGGGTTCGCAACGTTTGATGTAGGTTCGCAAGAAGGTCGGTGTCGAGAGGAAGATGGTTGCCCGGTGCTTTTTGCAAAGCTCGCCGATCTCGCGGGCCTGAAGCGGGTTGGCATGATACACCGACGAGGCGCCGATCTGGAGCGGCAGCCACAACGTCACCGTGTAGCCGAAGGAGTGGAAAAACGGCAGGATGCCGAGGATGCGATCGGAACTGGAGGGGTCGATCGCTTGAATCACCGACTCGCAGTTGGCGGCGATGTTGGCGTGGGTGAGCATTACCCCCTTGGGATCGCCGGTGGAACCGCTGGAAAAGATGATGGTGGCCAAGTCGTCGTGGCGGTGGCGGCGCAGGCCGAGCAGCCATTCCTGACAGGCGGCGGGCAAGAGCAGCACGGCCAAAAGGGAGCGGAGCCGTTCCCATTTGGTGATGTCTTTGCGAAAATCGTCGAGATAAACGAATTCCACGCCCGGTCCCGGATCGAGCGGCAACTTGTGGGTAAAGAGCCGGGAAGTCAGGATGTGCTTGATACCGCACTGGCGAATGGCGGCCTGGTTGATCTCGCTCGTGGCCGAATAGTTCAGGTTGACCGAGGCTTTGCCCAGAAAAGCCAGACAAATATTGGCCATGGCCGCACCGGCGCCGGGCGGGAGCCAAACGCCCACCATCGGCTCAGCGCCCAGCAAGGGACGAAGGCGTTTGTTGAGGAGCTTGACGCCGACGAGGACTTCCGCGTATTTCAACTCCGGTTTGGCGGCGTTGGCGTCGAGTATGCACGAGCGAAACGGCCGTCGGGCCGCCGTGCGCAAGAACCGGCGGTGGACCAAGGGCCGCTGCGGCGCCCGCCGGATGGCCGAGTCGGCGAACAATTTTTGAATCGTTTGCCGCACTTCAAATGGCGTCGCGGTCGGCGGCATGGGCGGTCCGAAATTCACGTAGACGTGATAGGGGACCTGCTTGGGCCATTTCCAGAAAAAACGTCCGCCACGATAGCTGAAAATGCTGCCCCAAACGTGGTCAAGGCAGACCGGAACGATCGGCGCCGGCTGCCGCTTGAGGATCTGCTCGAAACCGCGATGGAAAGGAAGCAAGAAGCCGGTGCGGGTGATGCCTCCCTCGGCAAAGATGCACACCGCGTCGCCTTGGGCGAGGGCCTCGCTGGCGGTCCGCAAGGCGGCGATGATGGCGCGGGGGCCGGCCGAACCATCGATAGGGATGACGCGAAGCCACCGGAAGATCCACCGCACGAACGGCAGCCGTGTCAAGGGCGCCCAGATCAAAAAGCGAATGCGGCGCCGCTGGGCCGCCATGATGAGCATGGCGTCGATCCAGCTGACGTGATTACTGACCAGCAAGACCGGCCCGGTGCGGGGCACGTGATCGCAACCGTGACAGTGCAGTCGGTAGAACGTGTGCCGCAGCAACCACAGCGGCAGGCGAACGAAAATCGCATAGGGAAAGGCAAAGAGAAGCCCGCCGGCCGACACCGCGGCCAGGGCCAGCAACCACCATGGTTCGCCGTCCATGCTCCACCAGTTGCCGAACACTTCGACGCGCATCGCTGGGGTTCCCATGTCGTTGCCGCTCCTCATCGACAGCGCGGCGCTGCGACGGGTCGCGGCTAGGGGGTGCTGATCTTGAGCTTTACTTCTGTTTTTTTCATGGCGCCCGAAAGGTAGATTCCATAGTCCTTGCCGGCGGGAATGGAGGCGTCGAAAGAATCGCCGGTCGACTTCTCTTTCTTGGCGACGATGTCGATTCCCTTGACTGGCTCGCGGCCCAGAGCAGCCAAGATCGGCTCGGCGTCTTTTCCCAAAACGACATATACGCTTACGGGGCTGTTGCTGGAGGCAAATTCGACCTTGATTTTTTGCGCGGCTTTGGGGGCTTCAACCAAGGCCGGAGCGGCGACGTCGCCGGCTTCGAGAGTGACGGTTTTTTCGATGCGAAGGGGTTGGCCGCAACCCACCGCGGCCAAAGTCGCCAGGGCCAGGCATAAACTCGACGCTTTGCGGCACACGGCTTGCCTCACACCAGCGGGCCATTCGTTGCGGCGATTGTAGCAATTTGCCAAGTCTTTCCAAGCCCTCAGAGCAAGAAACTACGCGACGGAGCCAAATTGCGTTCGACCCGGCACCGCCACGGTCGCAAACGGGCAGCAGGGCTGTTCGAGTGCGGCGCAAGTCGTTATGTTTCGAACAAGCCGTTCTGGTCCACGACGGACGCAAAAACACTGAACTAAGGGCATGATCGCACGGCCCAAGACGTAGCTGCTGGGGCGTTGTTTCGCCGTTGCACGCGCGAGAATTTCCAGCTATATACGCTCTCCTTACCGGTTCGATAGCTTGCGTAACGAACCGTCCCAAGGGGGAAGAGGGACCTCGCGCATGACGGCGCCGTTGTCGTTGTTGAACCCGATTCTCACCGATGAACTGCTGACGCGCGGCTTGGGCGATGCGGAAGCCCGGGCCATGATCGAATGGTTGGTCGACCGATCGGAGCAAAGTCATGCTCGTCTGCCGTTGGAGGTCTGTCGGGCCGAGATCACGCGCTTGTGTCAACGTGCCAGAGCGGTGAGCCGTTTCGTGCACTTATGGTGTTATCAGCAGTTGCACGGGGCCGCGTGTCAACTTGCCGCCACCGAACGATTTACTTGGCCCTTACCGGCCACCGATGAGGACCCTTACGAGGTGATGAACCAGATCTTGGAATTTGAGACGGTCGAGGCTCAACAACGGCTGGAATTGCTGGCGGTATGAGGGAAGCGGTGGCGATGCGCCGCAAGTTCTCCAGATTTCCCAGTCTTGCCGAGAAAGTCGTGACACGTGGATGTTCGCATTTTTCGGCGGCGCCGGTTTGATTACAATTCATCAAGCGCTGGAGAAGATGGCGTTTTCGGCAAACGCCGGGCGTGTTTGGCACGTCCTAAATAATGCACAACCGTTTCGCCCCGATTGAGGTAAGCCGTGGCCACCGACGTCGATCCGCGTCAACTCGAAGAAGCCCGCCGCCAGATCAACAAACTCGCCGAGGAAATTGCCCAGCTTTCGGAAATGGAGCTGGCGCCGGCGGAGTATTATGGTGAATTCTTGCAACGGTTGATGGCGGCCATGG
>JANWVS010000173.1 GCA_025056835.1 Gemmataceae bacterium
CGGGCCGGACGCGCTGTTGCGACAACGCCTGCGTCAGCACCCGTGGGAGCCGCGCGATGGGCAATTGGGGAATCAAGGCGGCCATGCCGGCACGTTACGTCCCGCGTTTTTCCGGTCTAAAGTGCTCCCGCTGCTGACTTGCCGGGCCAGCGCCTTGCCGTAGAACGCTTAATACGCGACGACGGCGTTGGGAGCTTGCGGACTGTCAGCCGCTGTGAGATGATCGTCAAGCGAATCGAGCGCCAGCTTCGCAACGTTCCAGACTTCAAACGAAGGAACTTGTGACTCCCGAGTTGCCAACCTGGGTGCGCAAGCGTGACGGCCGGCGCGAGCTGTTCGACGCCGACAAAATCAGCCAAGCGCTGTACGCGACGACCGAGGAGGCCGGCGCGGCCAACGCCTTTCTGGCCCGGGAGTTGACCGAGAGCGTCTTGCACTTCTTGGCGCAGGAAAACACCCGCGAACCTACGACGGCGGAAATCGCTGACCTCGTGGAAAAAGTCGTACGCGAATTAGGACAGCCCGAACTGGCGCGGCGCTTTGGAGAACGGCACGCCGGCAAACGCATCCGCACGGAAACGACAGCGCCGCGCAGCCCACCGCGCGTCGCTTACACCTTCGCCCGCAACGAATCGGCGCACGATGTCGTGAAGGGGTGCTTGCGCACCTACAGCCTGCACAGCATCTTCTCGCGCGACCTGGCAGCGGCGCACGACGAGGGATGGCTCGTGCTTTCGGGCTTGGAGCAACCCGATTTTTTGGAAAGCCTCGTGGTTGATCCGGTGCCGCACAACGACGGGGCCGCCCCCTGGCAACAGGCACTCGTGCAACTGCGCCAAGCGCGGCTGTGGGCAGCCACGCTGGTGTTCGACAGCCTGGAAGCACATCTCGCCGAACACGGTCCGCAATGGTGGCAAGGCATCGTCGCCGGCTTGTCTGACACCAACGTTGCGCCGCACCGTTGCCTCTTCAACATCGCCGCCGCCGCTCCGCCACCCTGGGCCGTACGCGACGACATCGGACCATTATTCGACGACGCCAAAGAACACCGCGGCGATGGCCGAGGGACCGTCCTTGAGCTTCTTTTGACGACGGAACTGCCGGCGACGGCCATGATTGCGTGGCATGTGCAGAACCGCGACCTCGTAAGTCCGCCGCGCCGCGCCGCGCTGCTGCGCGCCCTGGGCAGGTCCGATCTCATCGCGCGAATCGCCTTTGTCTTCGACCGCGCCGATCAAGCGACTTGCTTGAACGTCGGTGTGGATCGCGAACACCCGGCGACGTTGATGACCGTGGGCCTGCGGCTCCGCCGTTTTGCGGCCTTGCCGGAAGTCGACGGCGACCTAGCGCGACTCCTCGCCAAGCTACCAAGTCTGGTTCGCATGGCTGTCAGCGCGGGGTCGCAAAAGCGGGCGTATCTGCGCCGACGGCGGCCCGAGTTGACCCGAGGCTTCTTGCTCGACCGTGCGCGGCTTGTCGTGGCCATCGAGGACCTTACCGGCGTGGTTCACCAATTGACCGGTGCGACGCCCGAGCAGAGTCGGCTGGCTCTGGATGCAGCGCGACACATCGTCCACACGATCTCCGGCGCTGCCGGCGCCGCAGCACGGACCACAGGGCTGGATCTGGTGGTCGTCCAAACCGCTCAGGTACGCCACCCCGGCTCGGGCGACAGCGGCGAAGCCCTCTTCGGTCAGCGCCAGGCCGCAGCAAAGTTGTTGGAGGGCGCACTCGATGGCACGATTCAGGTGGTGCTTCCGCCTGGGACGGTGTTGGGGGAAGATGGCCTCGACCATTTGGAATGGGCGCTACGAAACAGCAACGCACGTCGGTTGCGGCTCGTCGAACTCGCCGCGCGGTCGGGCGACTGAGCCGCAGAATTTGCTCTTGGCAGACACGTCAGGGTCAGCTATAGGCCGCGTCGTTGCGTTCCGGCGTCGGTCCCGCGTGGAAACGGCCGCCGCGACAGCAACAAGATCGCTTGACAGTTGCGACGGCAGCAGCTATAGAGCGGTCCTCACAACGACAACATCAAGCGCCGCGGAAGCAAGTGCAAGGCCGCCGCGGTTTTTTGAGAGCTCAAGGGCAGTCATGTGCCGGGCTGCGTTGCTTGCCGGCCCATTGCGGGAGGCCGGCACCGTCCGCCCTCCTGGACGGGAAGCGCGACGTTTCTTGGATCCAGTGGTTTTGGGTCGGCCACTCCAAGGAATGCTTCACAACGTCAGCCATTGACCGGGGGTCGGACGCGGGGTCCGGCTCCCGGGGGATCACCGCCGCTCGGCGCAGCTTCGGGCAAACATGTGATTTTGCCCCGGAGCAGTCCGGCGGCACCAGGTCGTGACAGGGAGAGGGGGATCGCCGGGGCGTCCGTCGCGACGCCCCGGTCTCGTTTGCTTAAAGGGTCTTGAGGTATTCGACCACCGCCCGGCGTTCTTCCTCGGTCAAGCGATCGCCGAAAGTGTGGCCTCCGTTGCCGCGACCGGGTTGCGTCGTGTCGTAGATCTTGCGGCGTTCGAAATCGGACAAGTTCGCATCGGCTCCGCGCTCGAGCACCTTGACCTTCCAACCGACTTTCACTTCGTCATAATCCTCGCGATGGGTCTGGAAGGAACGAGTGAAGATTTTGGGGCGGGTCTGCGAATTGAGCACGTCGTACAGCGTCGGCACCGAGCCGTTGTGGAAATACGGTGCCGTGGCCCAAACGCCGTCGAGCGGCGGCGCCTGGTAGCCTTTCGGTTCCATCGCCAGGTAACCATCGCCTTTCTCTTTGGCGAACCACGACCGGTTGTAATGTTCGCCCAAGGCGCGGCTCAACCCCACCAAGCGCGTCGGATCGGTGCCAATGATCTCGATCGGCACAATTTTGTTGGGATAGCTCCATTGAGGACCATAGCTACCGTGACATTGCGAACAGTGCCGATGGAAAAGGCGCTCGCCCTTGTCGGCCAACGCCCGATCGACGGCCAGCGGATACTTCGGCGCTTCGAGCGACAGAATATAAGCTTGAATGTCTGCGAAGACCGGTTCGGTCTTCTCGAAGACCTCGCGGCTGTTGTCGGGCGTCAGCATGAACTGCATGATGGAGCGTACCGAGCGGGCGTCGGCGGTGCCGGTGTGGTACATCGTCTTTTTCTTCTTGAGGTGCCACCAGGCCGGCGTATCTTCGCACAAGTCGTCGCGCAGGCCAAAGTCGTGGCGTTTGAAGGTGATCGAGAGGTCCGGTTCGCGGAAGGACCACAAGTAAACGGCAAACGCACCGGCTTCGGTGGTGCCGCGGACGTTGCTGAACGTAAAGGGCAACCGTCCCGAACCGGTGGATGCTTTGCCCATCTCGGAAAAGAGCGCATGGATGTCGAGAGAGCTATTTCCTAATCCGGGATAGCTCTTGCCGAAGATCGCGCCGCCATGACAGAGCAGGCAGTCGGTCGTGATCCCCTTGGCAAATAGCAATCTGCCTTCGCGTAGGCCCATCGGCAAGCGGCCGTTCTCATAGGGGGCGGGATGCAATCCGTAGCGCTCGCGGAAGGCCGCGTCGTAATCGGCCGGTTTCTCTTTGAGCGGCGGTTGCCAGATTTTCCAGACGTTCTCATACCCCGAAAATGTCCACGGCGCCGGTACAAAGGCCCGCGTGAAAAGAGCTTGCTTGCCTCGGTCGGCATCGGGATCGGCACGGGCTGTCCCGACGCTGACGACGACAACAACGATGGCAAGACAACGAATCATAACAGGCTCCCGTCGGATCATGGCGTGGCCGGCTGAGCGAAACCGTCTCGCCGTCAGGGTTTGACGATGTCCTTTTTGGTACTTTCCACGATCATGAGCAATTCATGCTGTTCGCGGTCCGGTACCTTGAATTTTGCCAAGCAGGCGCGGAAGTCGTCCAGAAACGCTTCCCATTCTCTCTCGGTGATGTCCAAGTGGGCGTGCGAATCGCGCATCGACTTGCCGGTGTAGCGTTGCGGACCGCCCGTCGCCCAGCAGACCATCTCGGTGACGAGGTACTTGAACCCCGGCGGCGGTACTCTGTGGTGCGCTTCGTTCACTTTCGGATTCGCGTTAAGGATCGGATTGCTCAGCACCCGATCGATAAAGTCGTCCACCACGGTGGCAATGGCGTAGACGCCGCCCAGCCGTTCATAAAGCGTCGGTTCCGTTGTTTGGCCCATACACTTTTCTTAGTAGCACAGCGATGGCCACCAAGGGGCAAGGGCAAATCTCCGCGAATGCTGACGATTGTCGATTCTGGCTTGGCGACGTTGGTAGTGGATCGCGGTCGGACTCAATCGCGCAGTCGCGGCCTGGCGGTCGGCGGCCCGGCCGATCGCGCAGCCTGGATGCTCGGCAATGCCCTCGTCGGCAACCCTCCGGACACTCCCGCGCTGGAAATCACGCTCACCGGCCCGACGTTGCGCTGTGACGTCGCGATCGGTTGCATCGTCTTCGGCGCCCCGTTCGCACTACGCAGCGATCGCCAACAACTCATCGTCGGCAAGACTTTTAACCTCGCCCCGGGCGAAGAATTGCGCATCGGGAGCACGCTTTGCCTCGCCCGCGCCTATCTGTGCGTGCGCGGCGGCCTGACCCTTGGCAACCAGATCCCGCGCGAACAGATCCCTGGGAATCGCCTTCCACGCGGTGCCATCTTAAACACCGGCGCCGCACGTGTGCCGATTCGGTTTTTGCCCCCCGACTGTCCGTTTCTAACCCGGTACACGACCAAAAGGCCCGTGCTGCGAGGCCTGCCAACCTGGTCGCTTTGTGTAGTGCCCGGCAGCCAGGCTGATTGGTTCCCCGCCGGCTTGCTCGACGAGCGAACGTTCACCGTCTCGCCGCGAAGCGATCGGATGGGGCTGCGCCTGGACAGCGACGGCCCGATGCCCGTGCCGCGTCAAGAGTTGCTTTCCGAACCGGTTTGCCCGGGAACCGTGCAAGTGACCAAGGACGGTCAGTGCATCATCCTCGGCGTCGACGCCCAGACCATCGGCGGCTACCCCAAGATCGCCCAGGTGATCCGGTCGGACCTCGATCTGCTGGGACAAATGCGGCCGGGCGAGGCGGTGCGATTTGAAATGATCGACTTGGCAACGGCCCAAGAATTGAACCGTCGCCACGACGAAATGCTGATGGAGTGGGTAACCCGCTGCCGTGCGACTTTCCGCGAACCGACCTGAACGGTGGCCGCGCCCCGCGCGGTTGCTGGTCGTGACCCGTTCGGCTTGGCTCCCTGGCCGTTGCTGCCGGCGCAAGTAAGCTACCGCTTTACTGTGTCTGTAATCCTGGGCACACGGCTTCGCGAAGCGCATGGATCTGGGTGCTAGTTGCATGGCTAAGGTTTTGATCGCGCCGACTCCGTTGTATGGTCTGGAAGGTGAATTTGTCGCTGCTCTGCGCACTGCGGGATTCGAACTAGTCTATCCCCCCAAGCGCGGGCAAATGGTCGAGGCAGAACTGCTGGAAACGCTCCGCGGCGTGAAGGCAACGATCGCCGGGTCGGAGCCGTACACGCGCCGCGTGTTGGAAGCGCATCCGCAGTTGCGCGTGATTGCCCGGGCCGGCGTGGGCTACGACGCCGTGGA
>JANWVS010000174.1 GCA_025056835.1 Gemmataceae bacterium
CGCACATCGCTGGGTATCACGTGATCAGGGAACTGGCCCGTGGCGGCATGGGCCGGGTCTGGGTGGCCCACGATTTGGCTCTCGACCGGGAAGTCGCGATCAAGACGTTGCTCCCCGGCGCCAACGCCGGACGCTTCGTTACGGAGGCCAAAATCACCGCCCGCCTGCCGCACCCAAACATCCCGCCGGTGTATGCCTTGGGCACGCTCGCGGACGGGACTCCTTGGCTGGCGATGAAGTTGATTCATGGCCAAACGTTAGCGAAATTACTGCAAAGCCAGCCCTCGCTCCCTAACTGTTCTCCCACAACCGGAAGAGCCAAAGCCAGCGAGACAAAGGCATCGAGCGCGACACGAACGACCAGCAGCCTTTATTCCACCAAGAAAGATACCGGGGCCCAACTCCCCTCTCCTGCTGGGGGGAGAGAGGCCAGGGGTGAGGACGGTGTTGGCGCGGCCCATCTCCCCTCTCCTGTTGGCGGGAAAGGAGCCGGGAGTGAGGGTGACCCGGCCGAAGGCGATCTGCACCGCCCCAACCTCCTGCAAATCTTCGAACAAATCGCTCAGGCCGTCGGCTTCGCTCATGCCCGGGGCATCATTCATCGCGACCTGAAGCCGGCCAACATCATGGTCGGCGAGTTCGGTGAAGTGCAGGTAATGGACTGGGGCTTGGCGAAGGATTTGCAGAGCCGCGACCACGATGCAGCGGCGGACTGGTCCACGGCCGTCGCTGATGCTTCCGGTTCGTCGCAGCACACCGCTTTCGGGGCCGTCCTAGGCACACCAAGCTACATGGCCCCGGAGCAAGCCCGTGGCGAAGCGGTCGATCAACGGGCCGACGTCTTTGCCCTCGGTTCGATCTTGGCGGCGTTGCTGACCGGCAAGCCGGCGTTTACCGGGGCGACGGTTACTGACATCATATTGTCAGCGTCGAGGGGTGACATGGCCGAAGCCTTTCGCCGGCTCGATTCGTGCGGCGCCGACGCGGAACTGATTACCCTGACGAAGCGTTGTCTGGCCCCCAAGGCGGAAGATCGTCCAGCGGACGCCCGCGTGGTGGCGGCGGAAGTGGCGCGCTACCGGGCATCGGTGGAGCGACGGTTGCGGCAAGCAGAAACGGCGGCAGCCCAAGCGCTGGTGCGGGAAGCGGAACAACGCAAACGCCGGCGGTTAATGCAATGGTCCGGGGCCACGATCGCGGCGGCGTTGTTGATCGGCCTCGCGGCGAGCTTGTGGCAAATGCACCGGGCGATCCGGGCAGAGGCCGAGGCCAAAATCAAGGAACAAGAGGCCAAGACCGAGCGTGACGCCAAGGCCGAAGCGTTGCTCGCCGAGGCGCAGCAGCGCGAGCGGGCGGAGAAGAATGAAGCGTTGGCGAAAGCGAACGAACAAAAGGCCAAAGACGAGGCAGCGTTGGCGACGGCGGTGAAGACGTTTTTGCAAGACGATCTGCTTCGGCTCGCCTCGGCCCGCGAAGTACACCGTGAGGAGGTCATGGGCCGCCTGAAGTCGCCCGCCCCGGACCTCAAAATTAGCGAGCTGTTGCTGCGAGCCGCCGAGAAAATCGAAGGAAAGTTTCCGAACCATCCGCTCGTCGAGGCCGAGATCCGCGGGACACTGGGGTGGACCTTGCTGGAGATCGGCCGCAGTCTCGAGGCGGCGCGGCAATTTGAACGGCAACGGGAGCTTTACACGGCCCAATTCGGCCCAGACCACCCCGCGACGCTGAACAGCATGCTGGGACTAGCCAGTTCCCACGCCGACGCCGGCCGGGTCCAGGATGCCCTGAAGCTCCGCGAAGAAACACTCCGCCTTCGCCAAGCCAAGACGGTCCCGACCATCCGGATACGCTCCGGAGCATGAACAACCTGGCCACTTCTTACGCCGACGCCGGCCGGATCCAAGACGCCTTGCGGCTTCGCGAAGAAACTTTCCGGCTCATGCAAGCCAAACTAGGTCCCGACCACCCCGACACGTTGCGGAGCATGAATAACTTGGCACTTTCCTACACGTCGGCCGGCCACATCCCGAAAGCCGTGCAACTCCACGAAGAAACGCTTCAACTGCGCCAAGCCAAGTTCGGCCCCGACCACCCCGACACACTGCGGAGCATGCACAACCTAGCTCACTGCTACGCCGCTGCCGGCCGCCACCATGAGGCCCTCACGCTCCGCGAAGAATTGCTTCGGCTTCGCCGGGCTAAGATCGGCTCCGATCATCCCGAAACGCTCAGCAGCATGAACAACCTGGCCCTTTCTTATGAGGCCGTTGGCCGCGTCGAAGAAGCTGTGAAGCTCCACGAAGAAACACTCCAGCTCTGCCGAACCAAAATGGGCGCTGACCACCCGCTCACACTTTGGAGCATGATGGGCTTGGCCAATTCCTACTATGCTGCGGGCCGCTTTGAGGAAGCGTTGAAGCTTTTCGAGGAAACGCTTCATCTCCGTCGCGCCAAGCTCGGCCCCGACCACCCCGAGACACTCAGGAGTTTGATGGGCCTGGCCAGATCTTGCGCCGATGCCGGGAGGATTCAAGAGGCCGTTAAGCTTTTCAAAGAAACGCACCGGCTCATGCACGCCAAGTTCGGCCCCGATCACCCGCAGACTTTGGCGAGCATGAATAACCTGGCTGCGTCGTACCTCTCGGCTAAGCGTCACGACGATGCCGCTTCAGTTTTGCACGAGGCGTTGAGCCGGCGGCAAGCGCGGCTTGATGCTCAGCCGGGCAACAGCGGCGAAGCAGCGTACCTGGCCTGGACGCTAGGCCAACTAGGTGAAGTCGAACAGGCACGGTTTGATTTCCCCGCGGCTCTTAAGGCCTATCGGCAGTCACTCCACCTGTTCGACCAACTTAGCCAAGCCGGGGCGCAGATTGATCTGTTTTGCCAGGGTCGAATGACCTTCTATCAGCAACAACTGGCGCATTGTGCCAAGGTCGAGCAGGCCGTGCGAGACCTGGACTTCGCCTTGGGAGAACCCGGCCCGGCAGCGATTCCGCTCTTGGACGCGCGGGTGCGGTATTTCCTCAGGGAGAAGCAGCTGACCACGGCGGTCGAATCCGCGGCCAAAGCAAGGGAGCGGGCCAAGAAGGCAGAGGAACTGTACCTGGCGGCATGTCTCTATGCACTCTGCGCTGCGGCGAAAGCGTCCTCGACGCCAGCATCTCTCGGGAAGCGAGAGGACAACGAGTTGGCGGATGAAGCGATGCGGCTGCTGACCCTGGCGGCATTCAAGGGGTTCCGCAACGCCGGCCGCATGATGCAAGACCCTGACATGGAAGCACTCCGTCCGCGCGAGGACTTTCAGAAACTCGCCGCCCGGCTGGAGCGAAAGTAACCCGATCGTGAGGCCCCCTCCGCCTCCCCCCCGGTTGTTGGGTGCGGCGCGAAGAGCACATCGGCGCAGCGCGTGACGTGGGCCGGCCCTCCGAATCCACGACGAGCCGCTAGCGCGAACCTGCCGGCGTCGCTCGAGAAACTTCCGCGAGTTGCCCTAGTGAAAGCGATCCGAGGCGCTTAAAATTCGAAGAAAGCCTACCGCGCGCCCTTACCGTCTATGTCAGCGCTTGTCGTTTATTGGGAAAAAACCTCGCGGAGCCTGGTGTTGGCGCTGCGCAGTCTTTGGTTGCACAAGCTGCGAGCCTTTCTGTCGGTCCTGGGCATCATCATTGGCACTGCCGCGGTGATCACACTCATGGCCTTCGGTGAGGGCAGCATGCGCGATGCCTTGGAAGACATTGAACGTCAAGGTGCCAAGAACATCATCATCCGCAGCGAAAAACCGCCGGAGGACCCGAGCAGCCAGCGCCGCACGTTCATCGTTTCCTACGGCCTCAAACAGGAAGACTACGAGCGGCTTCGCTTGATTGACAGCGTGGTCAAGAGTGTGCCGATGCGGTATTTCAAGCAGGAAATTCGCCGCTTTCACTACATGCACATGGGGCGAGTCGTCGGTACCACCGCCGACTACGCCAAGGTCAATAAATTCGAGATGCTCATGGGGCGCTTTCTCGTGGATGCCGATGATGTCACCGACGAGGGGGACGACACGCGGATGCGCAACGTGTGCGTGCTCGGCGCTGACGTGGCAGAAGCCCTGTTTCCTTTCGAGAACCCGCTCGGGCAGACCGTCGTCATGAACAAGCACAATTTTGTCGTGGTCGGCGTCATTGCCGAGCGAATGCCGACCGGCAATATCGGCGGCTCGAGCGCGGCAGCGGAGGAATTCAACAGCGATGTCTACATCCCCTTGCGCACTTGCCAGGGGCGCTGGGGCGAAAAAATCTTTCTTCGGCAATCGGGATCACGTTCGGGCGAGGCGGTCGAGCTGCATCAGATTACTTTGGAAATATCGGATCGCGAAAAGGTCTTGCCGGCGGGCGCCGCGGTCAAGGACCTCCTCGAACGAACCCACATCAAGAAAGATTGGCTCGTGACGATTCCGCTGGATCGACTGGAGGAGGCCGAACGCGCTCGCGATCGCTACAAACTGCTGCTCGTCGTCATCGCGAGCATTTCCCTGCTCGTGGGCGGTATCGGCATCATGAACATTATGCTCGCCAGCGTGACGGAACGCACCCGCGAGATCGGCATTCGCCGCGCCTTGGGGGCCAAACGCAGCGACATCACCTTTCAGTTCCTCGTGGAAGCCACGGCCCAGACCACGATCGGCGGACTCATCGGCGTCGGTGCCGCTTTGGCCATCATCTTCGGCGTCCCCTGGATCGCGAGCCATTTCTTCCAGACAAACCTCCCGGCTCAGCTCCATGTGCCCTCGATCTTTCAGGGGCTGTTCGTCAGCATCGGCGTGGGCGTGGCCGCCGGTTGGTATCCGGCCCGGCGTGCGGCGCTGTTGGACCCGATCGAAGCACTACGCCACGAATGATCCGGTGAGGCGCTCGGTACTGGGGCGCCGGGGCAGTTCGTGATGCTGCATCGCCGTCGGGCGCCGCGCGTTCTTGCCGCGGACGCAGAAAACCGGTATATAACGTCAGACCCGCCGAAACTTCACTCAAGCGACACGTCGCCATGTTGAACATCACGAAATCGACCCTGTTGATCGTCTTCGCCACGCTGGGGCAATCCCCCTCCTTGGAATTGCATAAGGGCGACCGCATCTGCATCCTCGGCAACACCTTGGCCGAGCGAATGCAGCATTTCGGGTGGCTCGAAACTTTGCTGACGGCTCGGTTCCCGGAACACGATCTCACGTTCCGCAACCTCGGCTTTTCCGGCGACGAACTGACGTTGCGTTTGCGCTCCGCCGGCTTCGGTTCTCCCGAGGAATGGCTCACCAAGACCAAGGCCGATGTGGTTTTCGCCTTCTTCGGCTACAACGAATCGTTCGCTGGGCCGGCGGGCCTGGGAAAATTCAAAAACGACCTGTCGAACTTTATCAAGAAGACCACCAGCCGTCCCGTCAACGGCAAGTCGCCGCCGCGGCTCGTGCTTTTTTCGCCTATCGCCCACGAAGACCTGAAAGACCCGAACCTGCCCGACGGCAAGGAAAACAACCAGCGGCTCCGACTCTACACGGCGGCGATGGCCGAAGTGGCCAAGGCCCACGGCGTGGTTTT
>JANWVS010000175.1 GCA_025056835.1 Gemmataceae bacterium
CACCGAGCAACACCACGAGCATCATTGCTCGTTTCCCTGGCGGTGGTGACGTTGCCCCTAGCGCTGAGCCTGATGGGTTTCGGAGCGCAGCTGCTGGACGAACTCGGGCAGCTGCCGGCGTGGCTGGGGGCGCCGTTGCTCGGGCCGGCCCGCCTGCCTCCGCCGCTGGTAATGCTCAGTCACGCGCCGCTGGCTTGGATCAGATTTTTCGGCTCACCGACGATGGCGCTGTTGGTGCCCACTGGACTGGCGTTTTGGCTGCTGGGGGCCCGCGGCGGCTTGGGTCGCGCCCAATTAGGCCAACTCGCCGATAAGGCCCTGCACGACGTCGGCACGATGTTGTTTCTCTTCGGCGCTGCCGGCGGTTTCAAGGAAGTGATCGTCCAATCGGGAGCGGGGGAGTGGATTGCCCAGACGGTTTCTTACTTGCCGATCTCGAAAGTGGCCGTGGCCTACTGCGTGGCCGCCTTGGTGCGGGCGGCACTCGGCTCGGCGACGGCGGCAATCCTGACCGCGTCGTCCTTGTTGGTCGGGGTCGTCGGCGCAATGCCGGGGCAAGAGACGCTTATGGTCTTGGCGGTGGCCAACGGCGTCACCTTCATGACTCAGCCGGCCGACAGCGGCTTCTGGATGATCAAGGAGTACGGCAATGTCAGCGTCCGCGATGTGATGTTCAAGTTCAACGCCTGCCGCATCACGATGTCGTTGACAGGCCTGGTGATCCTCCTGGCTTGGGAAGCGGCGACGCGGTGAAAGAACCAACGCTGCCCAGCCGGCCGACACTGGCCGAACGCCGGCTGCCGAGACAATTGAAGTAAGCGCGGGTCAGATCGGCAGTTTCTTGCGGAATGCCTCGGCGATCGAGAGCCTCGGGCGCTTACCGGGCGGCCTTGTGGAAAGCGCCGATCTCCCGTGTGGCTACCTTCGTGAATTCTCCTTCTTTCGCAAGACCGATGACGCGCTGTTGCCCCTTTGGAATTGAGTACGCCGTGTGGGCGGTGGTCCATCACACTGCCCGTGGGGTCATCGGGGGCGATCGGCCGTTCCCCGCCCGCTGGACCGCCATGGCCCCAGCCATCGCTCGGAAGCAGGGGGGGTACTTTGCAAGCGGCTATGTAACGGCAGGGTACTTTGAGTATGCGCCGCTTAGCTGAAAAAACGTCCGCCGGATTTGGCCAAGCTGAGCATCTGCGGCGTGGCTTGGAATCGCTTGCCCAGCGCCTCGTACTTGGCCAAGCGGCGGACGATCTGGTCCAGCCCCTCGGTGTCGGCCCAGCGCAACAATCCTCCACGAAATGCCGGAAACCCGATGCCTAGCAACAAGCCCAGGTCGACGTCGGCAGGGTCGCGGACAATGCCTTCACTCAGGACCAAGCTGGCCTCGACAAGCATCGCCAGAAAGAGCCGGTCGGTGATTTCCTCGACGGCAATCGCGCGTCGGTCGGTGCGACATTTCTCCAAAAAGAAGGCCAAGGCGGGATCGTCGCTGCCGCGCGAGCCTTTCGCATAACTGTAAAAGCCGGCGCCGGATTTTTGACCGAGCCGCCCAGCAGCGACCAACTCTTGGACAATGCGCGTCTGCTTGGCGCGATCGGCAAAAGCGGTGTTGACGACTTTGCCCGCGTACAGGGCGGTGTCGAGGCCAACGACATCCGAGAGCGTGATCGGTCCCATGGGCATGCCAAAGGTCGTCGCCGCCTTGTCGATGGCACGCGGATCGGCCCCTTCTTCCAGCAGGGCGTAGGCCTCGTTCATGTACGGAAAAAGAATGCGATTGACGAGGAAGCCCGGGCAGTCCTTGACGACGATGGGACTCTTGCCGAGGCGCTTGGCATGGGCGACAAGCGTGACGACCGTGGCGTCGCTCGTTTTGCTACCGCGAATAACTTCCACCAGCTGCATTCGGTCCACCGGGTTGAAAAAGTGCAACCCCGCAAAATGGGCTGGCTTCTTCCACGCCTCGGCCATGCGTGTAATCGAAATAGTCGAGGTATTGCTGGCCACGATGGTGTCGTCGTTCAGGATCGGTTGTAACTCGCGGAAGAGCCGGTTCTTCACCTCTTCGTTTTCGACGACGGCCTCGATTACCAGATCGCAGTCGCTCAGCATTGCCTGGTTTTGCGACGTGTTGAGCAGGGAAAGGGCTTGCAGCATTTCCTGCGGAGTGGAGCGGCCGAGTTCGACCCGCCCCTGAAGCGATTTCGTGATGGCGGCCACGCCCTTGGTCAACTGCTCGGCCGCGACATCGAGCATCAACGTCGGGATGCCGCGCCGCAGATGGGCCCCCGCGATGCCCGAACCCATAATGCCGGCCCCGACGATCCCCACGCGGGTGATGGTTCGCGGCTGGATCGAAGCGTCGGCTACGCCGGTATCCTTCGCCAGCCGCTGATTCATGAAGAACACCGCGATCAGATTGCGCGAGATGACGCTGCCCACCAGTGGCAGGAAAAGATTCGTCTCGATCTTCAACCCTTCGTCGAGTGGCAAATTACATCCCTGGGCGATGGCCTCGAGCGCCGCCAAGGGGGCCGGCAACTGGCCTTTGGTCTTTTGCAGTACTTGGGCCTTGGCCACGGCAAAGGTGAACGACGCTTGTTCTTCGCTCAGGCCGATCGGCTGCTGCTTGCGGCGGCGCGCCAAATGCCAATCGCCTGACTGACGTGCCCATGTCAGCAGGCGCCGCGCTTCTTCCACGAGGTTTTCGCTGGGGACGGCATCGAAAATCAGGCCGATCTCGCGGGCCCGGGTGGGCTTGATCGGCTCGCCGGAACAAATCATCTCGGCGGCAAGGCTGGGACCGACGACGCGCGGCAAGCGTTGCGTGCCCCCCCAGCCGGGAATGAGGCCGACCTTCACTTCAGGAAAGCCAAGCTCGGTCTTGGGATGCGAGCCGCACAACCGATAATCAAAGCCGAGGGCGACTTCCAGGCCGCCGCCCAGGCAAGCACCGTCGATCAGGGCGATCGTCGGGCACGGCAATCGTTCGAAGCGGGCAATAATGTCCAGTCCGCGCTGCACCAGACGGCGGTTGTGGGCCTCGTCGGTGCCGGCGGCACCTAATTCTTTCAGATCGGCGCCGGCGATGAACATGCCCGGTTTGCCGCTTTGAAGCACGACCCCGTCGAGATCGCTCCGCTGCTCGAGTTGGCTCAGGACGGCCTCAAAGTCTGCCAATACCGCTTGGCCTAAGGTGTTGGCCTTGCTGCCCGGCAGGTCAAAGGTGACGACGGCACAACGATCGCTGATGGTCAAATACAGGGAGTTCATCGCGGTCCTCGGGTGCTGTGGCTTGGCCTCCGCCATATACCTTCCCCATGATTCACGTTGAGAATCTTACGAAGTCGTTCCGCGATCTGCGCCGCGGTACGGTGGTGGCGGTCGACCACGTCAGTTTTGATGTCGGCCCCGGCGAGGTGCTCGGTTTGCTCGGTCCCAACGGCGCCGGCAAAACGACCACGCTCCGCATGCTCTGCACCGTCCTGAAACCAACCAGCGGCACCGCTACCATTGCCGGCTTCGATGTCATTGCTCAGCCGGAAAAAGTGCGGGCCAACATCGGCTTTCTCTCCGCCAACACAGCCATCTACGATCGCATGTCGGCTTGGGAGATGGTCGAGTATTTCGGCAAACTCTATGGATTGGCCGGCGACCGGCTCCGTCAACGCATGGAACAGGTCTTCGCTTCCTTGCAAATGAACCATTTTCGCGACGTGCTGGGTGCGAAGATGTCGACGGGCATGCGGCAAAAAGTGTCGATCGCTCGGGCCATCGTGCACGATCCGCCGGTGTTGATTTTCGACGAACCTACCCTGGGGCTGGACGTGCTGGTCGCCCGGGCCGTGCTGCAAAATGTCGAGCAACTCCGCGATCAGGGCAAGTGCATCATCTACTCCACCCACACGATGCGCGAAGTGGAAAAGTTGTGCCGGCGTGTGGCCATTATCAATCACGGCCAAATCGTGACCTGCGGCCTGCTCGACGACCTCCGCCGCCGCCACGGCCAGCACGACCTGGAGGAGTTGTTTTTCCAACTCGTCACCTGACCGGCGGCGTCGCCGCGGCGGGCTTCCTTCACCAGACGGGCGAAACCAAAGATTCGTGCGCACGTCGCCGTTGTTACAGGGCGGCAGCGTGCCGTCGGGAGCAAAGGCTGGCGGTTAAGCCAGGCGATTCGGCTCGCAGGTTCTCCGGCGCCGCGGACCAAAGGAGTTTGCCGACAAGACACGGTATTGCCGCGGGAGTCGCCGCCACGGTACCGGGCAAGGCGTTGGGCCGATGAAAACGGCGTTAGGGAGCGGCAGCCCAACCGGCGGTCGGCGCGGCGGGGCGCCGCCCGAACAACCACACCAACAGCAAGTGGGTAGGCAGGTAAATGACGATCGGCAAACCGACTACCAGCGTGGCGAAGTACCAATCGGGATCCATGAAGTGTTGTGGCTTCTGGTCGCTCATACCGAAGACGTAATTGATGTTGACCGGTTCTTGGCGGCGCTGGCGGTGGGCGGCAGGCTCGATTTGCGGGACGTCCGTACCTGGCGGGGCTTGCAGCGACGGCGCCTCGCGCGGCTGCGGTCGCGGCTCGGGCATGGCGACGTAGCAGATGCCCATGACCAGCCAAGCGGTCACCGTCCACAAGGCGAACGCTCGCCGGTCGTAGCCCAGCCGCCACACCAGACCAAGCAACAAAAACGGCAGCCAGAAGTGGAAAAACGAAAGCATCCGCGTGAACAGCGGCCGCCGGTCATCGAACATGTAGTGAGTCATCTCGGTCAAATGGTTGCCGGTCAGCTCGACCAAGAAATCGACGACCCAGAGCATCTGCGGCAGAAAGATGCCGACGAGTGGAGCCGAGATCAGCAACGGGCTTTCGAGCCAGAGGCCGGCCAGCGTGAAAAACAAGGCGACGTCGCAAAAGTAAAGGAAGTTGGTCGGACCGTAATCGCGCCAGTAGATCGGCACGAGGACCGCCATGAACGCCGTATAAGCGAGCTTGAGCCACAGCGGCAAGCGCTGCGACGGCGGAAAGAGATAGTGCCAAGACGAAAGCTTGTGGGACGAACCCATGGCGTTCTTTGGCCCCGAGCGTAATACAAGGGTCTATTATATGGTGCTTGCCGATTCTTTAAGTGCCGTCGGTCACGATGACTGTTGGAGCAAGGTCTCAACTTTCGAGCGGACGCGAAGTAGCGCTTGGACGCAAAGCGGATCGAAGTGGGTGCCGGCCTTACTCACGATTTCGAGAAAGGCAAGTTGCGGCGGCATGGCCGGTCGGTAGGGACGATGGGAGGTCATGGCGTCGAAGGCGTCGGCGACGGCCACGATCCTGGCTGTCAGGGCGATCTGATCGCGACCGAGTCGGTCGGGGTAGCCGGTGCCGTCCCATTTTTCATGGTGGTGGCGAACAATCGGAACGATCGATTGTAAACCGTTGATATTGGCCACGATCGCCGCACCTTTGACCGTATGCGATTTCATGATGTCGAACTCGGAGGGGGTTAACTTGCCGGGCTTACGCAGGATGGCGTCGT
>JANWVS010000176.1 GCA_025056835.1 Gemmataceae bacterium
ATCGTCGACAATTGCTGCATGCAACTCGTTTCGAAACCGCACCAGTTCGACGTTCTCGCCATGGGCAACCTTTATGGCGACATCGTCAGCGACTTGGCCGCAGGAATTGTCGGCGGAATCAGCGCGACGCATGGCATCAACGTCGGGCCGGGCGTCATGGTCTTCGAGGCATTTCACGGCGGTCGACGCGAGAGCATCGGCCCCGATCGCGCCAATCCGTTGCCGCTGTTGCTGCCGGCCGTCGACTTACTTCATGCTGTGGGCCACGGCGATGCGGCCCGGCGCATCTTGGCCGCTGTGGAACAGGTACTTTCGGTTGGTAAAGTGCGGACCGCTGACTTGGGAGGCACAGCAACGACGACGGCCATGGCCGACGCCATTGTGGCTGCTTTGTAGGTAACACCATCGCCACGGCATGGCTTTTCGGGTTAACTCCGTCGTCACCAACACTTGACACTAATTCTGTTGAAGCAGTACACTGCACCTAGGGGTAGCGGGAGATTTGTTCACGTGAAAGCGCTCATCAGCGACATCCACAGCAACTACGAAGCGCTTCAGGCTGTGCTGGCAGACATCGAATACCACAACGTCTCCGAGATTTATTGCCTGGGCGATATCATCGGCTACGGTCCCAATCCACGCGAATGCATCGACGCCGTTCGGCGGTGCAAGGTCGTCTTGCTGGGTAATCACGACCAGGGAGCGATGTTTGATCCCGATGGCTTTAATCCGCCGGCAGAACGGGCCATTTTCTGGACGCGCGCTCAGCTCGAGTCGCCGGCAGAAAATCGGCAAATTAAGGAAGAGCGCTGGGAATTTCTCGCCGAGCGGCCGCGCGTACACAAAGAAAACGGTTTTCTCTACGTCCACGGATCGGCCCGCAACCCTCTCAATGAATACGTGTTTCCCGAGGACATTTACAACCAAAGAAAGATGGATCGGATCTTCGCCTTGATTGAGCGGTATTGTTTCCAAGGCCACACCCATGTGCCCGGCGTCTTCACCGAAAATCCCCAAGAAGATCTTTATCAGTTTCAGTCGCCTGAGGACCTCAATTATGAATTTCGCCTCGACGCGCGCAAGGCCATGATCAACGTCGGCTCTGTGGGACAGCCGCGCGATGGCGATTGGCGTGCTTGCTACGTGCTTCTCGACGACGATACGGTCTACTTCCGGCGCGTCGAATACGATATCGAAACCACCATTCGCAAGATTCATGCCATACCTGAACTAGACAATTTCCTCGGCGACCGGCTGCGGGACGGACGGTAAGTCGCGGAGAGTCATGGTTGGGCTGGCCGGCTCAAATCAAGCGGCCCATGCGACGGCCGAGGAAACCGTCGTTGCCGTGGCGGTACGTGCCTTTCAATCGGTCGCTGCGCGCCGTATCCTAAATCAAGAAGTTTGGACATCGGGAGCCGTTGGGGCCATGGCGAAGAATTACGCCGCTTTCATCGTCGTGAGTATTTTCATCTCGCTGGGTTGGATTTGGTTTCAGAACCGCCAACAACAGCAGCGTTTCGAGGCCCTCAAGCAAGCCAAGGCCGGCCTGACGAAACAGGTGTTAGAAAAGAAGAACAGCGGCAACAACAAAGCACCGAAAAACGACGCCGGCAAAGGAAAAATCCCAACCGACTCCAAGGCCGAGCCCAATCCCAAAACCAAGCAACCGCCCGCCGAGCCAGATCCAGAACCACCGCTGAAAGTGGTGACGCTCGGCAGCGACTCAACTTACCTTCGTGCTGATTTGACAACGCGCGGCGCCGGCGTGCAAAAGCTCGTGCTGACTCGATTCAAGGCTGCCGATTACCTCGGGCGGCCAACCGATCGTGAGTTGGAACTCATCCAAGAAGACAGCATCACACCCTCGTTCTTGATGTATCACTATCCAACACATGAGCACGACCATCCGGTCTTACCGTTGGGACAAAAAAACTGGCATTTTGAAGGGCAAACAAAGAACGACGACGGCGTCGAAGAGGCTCGCTTTTCCACACGTATCCCAGGCCAGGAAGACGTCAAGATCGTGAAGACCTATCGCCTCGGTCCTCAGGATTATCACTTGACCTTGCGTCTGGACTTCGAACGCGATAAGGGCGACGACGCCAAAGAACTCTTGCTGCGCTATCAGCTTGCCGGCGCGCACGGACTTCCCGTCGAGGGCGAATGGTACACCACCACTTTCCGACGCGCCCTGATTGGCTGGCTGGACGATCGCAACTATCTGTACCGGGAATTAGAAAACGAAGACGCCTATCGTATCAGTTACATGGCGGGCGGCAAAAGGGTGCCGGCGCAGACCAGCGACAAGGATTTGATTCTTTACGGCGGCGTGGCCACGCAATATTTTGCGTCCATGATCGTCGTCGACGATAAGCAGCCCGATCGCTCCTACCAAGGCAACGAGCGCCGCCAAATCCTCGAGTGGGCCCGGCCGACGCTGGAAACCGTCGAGCAGCGCGGCCACATTGCCGAAGTTCGCGACGACGCGCTCGAGTTGTTCGAGAGCGATACCAAAAAAACACGGAGCTATGTCCTGTTGCCCCGCGTCAAGGCCCACCTCCGGGATGCCCGCTTCAAGAAAAACGATGCGGTCATGGTGAGCTACTACTCGACCCCTGACGATCGCCGAGTAGCCACGTGGATCCGCCCAAGCCATGCCCGTCGCGAATACATCGACGACATCACCGTCCGCGTCAACAGTAAACCGCTTTTGCTGCCGCCCGGAGGTAAAGTTTCACACCAATTTCTGTTGTATCATGGTCCCGTCAAGGTCGGCCTGCTTCGTCAGTTTTCCGGCGACAAGGCAGTCGCCAGCGCTTTAATCGATCGGTATGCCGACACGCTCCAACTCGCCACCCTTACTGACTATCGCTCTCCCGGTCCCCTCGGACGGTTTTCGCAGGCAATACGGCTAACCGACCTGATCATCGCTTGCACGCGTCTGATGCACTGGCTGCTGTACTGGCTCAGCGTGATGGTTTTCGGTAGTCAAGGGATTGCCATCTTGTTGTTGACCGTCCTCGTACGCGGCATGATGTTCCCCATCAGCAAAAAACAAGCGATCTTCAGCATCAAAATGCAGGAAATGGCGCCCGAGTTGAAAAAATTGGCCGAGCAATACAAGGACGATCCGCGCGGTCGCATGGAAGCCCAGTCGAAATTGTATAAAAAACACGGCGTCAACCCGTTCAGCGGTTGCCTGCCGATGTTCCTGCAACTGCCGATCTTCCTCGGACTCTACTTCGCGCTGCAAGAGAGCATCAGTTTTCGTCTGGCGGGCTTTCTTTGGATCGAGAACCTCGCCGCACCCGACATGCTGTTGTGGTGGTCCGAGTCCATTCCGATTATCAGTAGTCCTGACAATCAGAGCGGCCTCAGCCGCGGCCTGCTCGAAAGTATCCTCGGCATGTTTTATTTGGGGCCGTACCTCAACATTCTGCCGATTTTCGCGGTGGCACTCATGGTGGTCCAGCAAAAGTTGATGGTGCCGCCACCAGTGGACGAACAGCAAGCGATGCAGCAAAAGATGATGAAGTACATGATGATCTTGATCGGCATCATGTTTTACAAAGTGGCCTCCGGCTTGTGCATTTACTTCATCGCTAGCAGTGCTTGGGGTATGGCCGAGCGCAAGCTGCTGCCCAAGCGGCCGCAAACAAGCGCGCCGGCTGTCCCGCCGTCGACGGCCAGCGGCAAAGCACCTCCCAAGCGCGGCAAAGCACGTGAACCGGCCAAACGCGAAGGCAGCGCGGCGATGACCAAAGTCAAGGAATGGTGGAGAGAACTATTGAAAGAAGCTCAGAAAAAGTGACCTATGCGCGGCCATCCCCTTTTGTTCGGACTTTTCCTTTCCCTGCTGACGCTGCCGTTGGCTGCCCAGCAGCCGTTGCCGTACCGCATCGAGTTCAACCCGACGCAAGACGTGAAATTGCTCGACTACGACGAGAATAAGAATCCGGGGTTGTTCGTAAATGTCCGCTTCACGATCACCTTGGAAGGCAACCAGTTCGCCGATCTGCCCGGTGTCGATTACAAGATTGTGATCGAGGAAGACGGCCGCGAGTTAGGCCGGGTCGACGTGCCCAAGCCCAAGCAAGTCGAGGAACTCAGCGCCATGCTGGTGATCGACACCAGCGGCAGCATGGCCGAGGGCAATCGCATGGTCCAGGCCAAAACGGCGGCCCAGGAGTTTATCCAACGCTTGCCGACTCGAGCCGATTGCGGCCTTATCCTCTTCGATCACGAAATCCGCGAGCCGACGCTCGTGCCGACCAAAGACCGGCCGCCTTTGCTGGAACGCATTGCCGCGGCGACACCCCGCGGTGGCACGGCCTACTTGGACGCCACCGATCGAGCGATCGAAATTTTGGCGAAGACGCCGCCCGGGCGCGAGCGCGCCGTCGTCTTGATGACCGACGGCGTCGATCTGAACAGCACTCGACCGCTGGCGCTGGTGATGGATCATGCCCGGCGACATAAGGTCCGCGTCCACACCATTGGCATCGGCGAGCCTGGGAAATTCGAACCGGTGCGAACCGTTCTGGTGCTCGATCATTCCGGCAGCATGAAGCCGCCGGCCGACGACGTGGACAAGATTTCAAAAATGGAGGCGCTCCACCGGGCCGCCAAACGGTTCGTGACCATTATGCCGACGTCGGGGTTCGCCACGATCATCCCTTTCAGCAGTGAAGTAAGTCGTCCCCGACCGTTTACGAATGATAAGGAAGATCTCATTAATCGCATCAGTAAACTGCAACCCAGCGGCGAAACAGCGCTGTTCGATGCGGTCTACGCCGCCGTGGGCACCTTGGAAGCCGACGGCTCGCCCGGCCGCCGTTCGGTCGTGGCCATGACCGACGGTATTGACAACAGCAGCCGCCGGCGGGTCGACGAAGTGATCGAGCGCGCTCAAGAAGCCAAGATCAAGCTCTACTTACTCGGCTTTGGCCGGCCCGGCGAACTGGATGCCAAGACGATGGAACACATGGCTCGAGCTACGGACGGCCGCTATTATCACGCAAAAAACGAAAAAGACTTACTGCAAATCTTTGAGAGCCTCTCGATCAAACTCCATGACGACGGCATCGACGAACCAGCCCTTCGCAGCCTCGCGGAGCAGACAGGAGGGAAATACTATCACGTCAAGGATGCCGATCAATTGCGTCTCATCCTCGAGCAGGTTTCCGAGTCGCTTGCCAAGCAGTACGAAGTCACCGTGCGCAGCAAGCAGGAGAAGCGAGACGGCACGATCCGCAAAATCTCCTTGAAACTCGTTCGCCGCAGCGACGGCGCGGCCTCCACGGCCGCTGGCGGCACGGTTCAGGCTGTCGAGGAAACGGTCACGTCGCACGAAAGCGGCGTTCAGGTCAGCGGTGTGGTCGTCGCCGACTTGAATCATCTCGTCTATTTATTCCTGTTGCTGGCGCTTACGTTCTTGATTGCGCTGCCCGCGGTTCTGCGCCGTCTGGCCGGCAGCAGTGGCAGTTGAACAGCGCGTTGT
>JANWVS010000177.1 GCA_025056835.1 Gemmataceae bacterium
AGGCGTTATGCACGTTCATTTCAACGGTGCCGGCGGCAACGTCGCGGCCGGCAAGTACAACGACGGCCATCCCAGCAACCGGCCGATTTTGGCCCAGCGCTTGGCTGCCGGCATGAAAACCGCCTACGACGGCGTAAAGCGGGTGGCGATTGCCAGCGACGACCTTACCTGGCGCGTGAAGCCGGTGGCGCTGCCGCTCAGCCCGCGATACAAAACGAGCGAGCTGAAGAAGGTGATTGCCGACGACAGCGTCAAAGACCTCGATCGGATGCGTGCCGCCCGTGCGTTCGTGTGGGCGCGGCGCTGCGAATCGGGCGAGACCATCGACCTGACCTGTCTGAAGCTCGGTCCGGTGTATGTCTTGCACATGCCCGGTGAACTTTTCGTGGAATACCAAGTCGCCGCCCAGCAAATGCGCCCGGAAGCTCCCGTGATGATGGCGGCCTACGGAGATTACGGCTGCGGCTACATCGGCACAGCCATCGCCTACACCCAAGGAGGCTACGAAACCGGCCCCGTGTCGCGTGTTGCCCCGGAAGTCGAAGGAGTGCTCATGGCAGCCATGAAAGACTTGCTCCGCTGAACCTCAATCGACATAGATCATTTCGTTGCTCATCAAGAGTACGCGAGCCAAGCTCTCCCACGCCGCTCGTCGGCTGTGCTGTTCGGTGAGGCCGGCAGCCCTCAACGATGCGCCGACTGCGCTGAGGAACTCCGTCGTTTGACTTCGTTCGCGCTCGCTCGGCGGTCGGGAGAAAAGGCAGAGAAACGCCCACTCGATGCGGTCGTGATCGCCGTCGCATTCGTCCAACAGCCGTCGAGCCAAGCGGCTGGCATGTTCATGCACGAACGGATCGTTCATCAGGAAAAGCGCCTGCAAGGGAGTGGTGGTCACATAGCGCGCGGCTGTGCTGGCATTGGTGTCGGGGCCGTCAAACAACGCCAGAAAAGGATGCCGCTGAATTCGCTGCGTCATCAAGTAAACGCTGCGGCGATTCGAGGGATAAACGGCCTTGAACGGCTTGTGTTGCGTGAAGTCCCACGTCGCTGGATCAGGGAACGGGTGCGGACCGCCGCGCGAGCGGTCGAGGGCCCCGCTCACTGCCAGGATTGTGTCGCGAATCGCCTCAGCATCGAGCCGGCGTCTTGGAAAACGCCAGAGCAGTTGGTTGTCCGGGTCGATCTGCTCTGCGGCCGCGGCTTGTGAGCCGGCGCCGGGACTACCCGCGGCTGAACTGGAAGCTTGCTGATAGGTCGCCGAGAGCACGATCAAACGATGCAGGTGTTTGATCGACCAGCCGTGGGTGATGAACTGTTGAGCGAGGTAATCCAGCAATTCCGGATGGCTGGGCGGTTGCCCTTGTTTGCCGAAGTCGTTCGGCGTCGCTACCAATCCCCGGCCGAAATGATAGAGCCAGATGCGGTTGACCATGACCCGGGCAAAGAGTGGATTGGCGGCATCGGTCAACCACTTGGCCAAATGTAGCCTTCCACTGCCTTTTTCGTCGGGCGGAAGAACTTGACCGCCGAGGATCGTCGGAAACCGTCGGCGTACCAGCGCGCCGAGATTTTCGGGATCTCCCTTGAGCTGTACGCGAACATCGCCGACCTGGCCAATGCGTTGCTTGGGAACGTTCTGACCGTCGATGACGGCATACGCGGTGTCCCACGGCAACGGCCGCCGAGCGAGTTGATCGCGTTCGTTTTTCACGGCAGCGATTGTTGCGGCGGGAGCCTTTTCGGCTGCCAACTGCTTCAACTTCATCTCCAGCTGCCCTAGAGCCTCGCGGCGGGCTTTGAGGGCCTTTTCCACCTCCGCGGGCGGAGCCAGCGGCACCAGGTCGCGCGGCTGCTTGTCCAATTCGATGCCGGGCCAAGGATAGCGGGTGCTCGAAAAGAACCCATAGAGACCGTAATAGTCTTCCATGGTGAAGGGATCAAACTTGTGATCGTGGCAGCGTGCGCAGCCGAGGTTCATGCCGAGAAAGGCCTTGCCGAGATTGTCGATGGTGTCTTCGATGGTCAGGTGCCAAGGGTATCGAGCGTCTTCGTAAGAACCGTGCCGCCGAGAATTGGCCAGATAGCCCGTGGCGATGATCTGGTCGTAAGGCCGGGATGGGTCGGTCGGCGGCATCAAGTCGCCGGCCAGCTGCTGGCGCACAAATTCGTCGTAGGGCAGGTCGCGATTGAAAGCCTCGATCACCCAGTCGCGATATTTGATCATTTGCGGGATCGGGTAATCCGAATTGTCTCCCGCGGTGTCGGCGTAGCGGACGACATCGAGCCAATGCCGGCCCCAACGCTCGCCATAGGCCGGCGAAGCCAGCAAACGCTCCACGACTCGGCCAAGTTCCAGCTGGCGACGTTGCGGTTCAGCGCTCCAGACCGCGGCAAAGTTCTCGACTTCCGTTGGAGTCGGCGGCAGTCCGACCAGATCGAAATACACCCGTCGCAGCAGCGTCCGGGCGTCGGCCGGCGGCGACGGGACGAGGCCCCGCTCCTCCAGACGGCGAAGCACGAAGTGGTCGATCGGGCTGATCGGCCAAGCAGAGTCAGCAACCTCGGGCAACGCCGCCGACTTCAGGGGTTGCAGCGACCAATGAGTGCGTGCTCGGTCCCAATCGATGCCGACCGCTTTAGCCCCCTTTTCCTGTTCGCCGCGCGGGTCCGGTGCCCCCATGCGAATCCAGGTTTCGAGGTCGGCAATTTCCTCAGTCGAGAGTTTTTTTCCCGGCGGCATTCGCAATTCTCCCGCGAGGTGGCGCACCGCTTTGAGCAACAGGCTTTCCTCGGGCTGTTTCGGAACTACGGCCGGACCGGAGGCCCCCCCTTTGAGCAGGCCCGCCCGGGTGTCGAGCAGCAAACTTCCACCTACCTTGGTGGCAGTTCGACTGTGACAGCGGTAGCAGCGCATCACGAGCAACGGCCTAATCCGCGCTTCGAAGAATTCAACTTCGTGCGCCGCCAGTTTTGGTTCTCCCTGCGATGGCTTGATTTCCCCCGCCATCAGCGCCGGCGGTAAGCAGAAAGAGACGACCGCTACGAAAGTCTGCCAAAGTCGCATTGCCGACTCGCTTCAAAAATTTAAGGAATTCTTAATCTACCCCTTGCATTTGGGTCAACAGTTAGTTTAAATACAAGGTTGATTTTACACTCTCCCACTACGCTTCGTGGTGATTTTTCGGTTTCTGGAGGCCCATCGTTTCGTTATTGTTCCGTTCATTGAGGAGTCTCGACTATGGTCCGGTTTTCCAGTACGTGGCGGCAGCGAATCGGCTTTACGTTGATCGAACTGCTCGTCGTCATTGCGATCATCGCGATCCTGATTGGGTTGCTGCTGCCGGCGGTCCAGAAGGTTCGCGAGGCCGCAGCCCGCACCCAATGTCAAAACAACATGAAGCAGATCGGCGTCGCTTTGCACGCTTACCACGACGCGAACAAGCGCCTGCCGGCACCGCGCGGCTCCGAGGTGCAAGGGTTTGGAGCCATCTCGGTGCCGACGGTGTACGGTGGTTGGATGGTTTCGATTTTGCCGTATGTGGAGCAGCAAAACATCTTTAACAGGATGGTGGTGCAATACGGCAGCTGGGGAGCGAATGCGTCGGGGTTCTTCGCCAACTACGATAAACCGATCAACACTTACCGGTGTCCTTCGGATCCGCGGCCCGTGGACCATTACCGGGCCGGGTGGGGCAACTTGACCAACTACCTTGGGGTAACCGGCTACGACACCAATGTTTCCAACGAGTACTACGGTCCGACCAACGGGATCTTCGACGTCAACAGCCNCGGTCGCCGATTGACCGACATTACCGATGGCACCAGCAACACATTGATGGTAGGGGAACGTCCACCCGCGGCGGGTGAATACTGGGGGTGGTGGTCCGTCAGCGATTATGACTGCCTTTTGGGAGCGTACTGTCAGATCGGCGGCTACTTTTACGGCGGTTGTGCGATCGGACTGTATCGTCCCGGGAGCCTGAAAGGACCTTGCGGTGGCGATTCCAACCATTTCTGGTCGCATCACCCTAACGGGGCCAATTGGATCCTTGGCGACGGCTCGGTTCGCTTTATTGGTTACTCGGCGCCGCCGGCCACAATAGCGGCCATGGCTACCCGGGCACTCGGTGAGAATTTTTCGCCTGACTTCTGAATCAGTTCGATTTAGTCTGATTTTTGAATTTCGAAGGGGCGGAGCGGACAAAGATTTGTCCGTTCCGCCGTTGCCGTAGGGTGTTTTGTCAATGGGGAAAGCGCGAACGCTGCACGGCGGAGATCATCGGAGATCATCATGCGGAAACGAAGTTTGGCGGCGGTTTTGGCATGCGTGGTCATGGTTGGCTGCGGGCAGACCGCCAATGTGAAGGGAACTGTGAAGTACAAAGGGGAACTGCTGAAGGGCGGATCGATCACTGCGATCGCTGGTAATGGCACGTTTGCCGACATGATTAAGGAAGATGGAACTTACCAACTTCGTGGCCTTCGCCCTGGACGAGTAAATTTCCTGGTGGTTAGTCAAGATCCCAAGCTGATGTCGGAAATATCTGAGAAGCTTAAGAAAGCCAAAGAAGGTGCCAATCCCGAGAAAAAAGACCCGCGGGCGCCGAAAATCGACTTGACCAATCCCAAAATCAACTTAATTCCCGCGAAATACGCCGATCCGACCAAGGAATTGCTTGCGAAGGATCTCGTAGCTGGCGACAACGTGTACGATATCGAGCTGAAGGACTAATCACAAGCGGGTCTGCTGTCTGAACGCCCACTTGCCACATCCTTTCCACCTTTCGCGGGTCTCGGCCGGCGGAGACTCGGCAGCACGGTGCGCCGGTTTGTCGTGGCCTGGACTGTCGCAAGGCGGAACGCGAACCGCAGGCGCACTTGGCGAGGTTTGCGAGAGTGGGAAATCGGCTGCCGCTCAAGCATGCCTACGGCGAATTTTCACATTCTACTTGCAAATTCATCACGATTTGCATTCAATAAGAGGTGTCGTTTGTGCAAGATGCCTGGGCAAATGTCGCGAGTGCAGCCGGAAAACTCGCCGGCCGTGCTCGGCAAGGGTTTTCTTGTTTTTTCATTATTCGGAGGGGCGATTCATGAATTTTTACCACGAACGAAAGAGACGACGCGGTTTTACCCTCATTGAACTGCTCGTCGTCATCGCGATCATCGCGATCCTGATCGGATTGCTGCTGCCGGCGGTGCAAAAAGTGCGCGAGGCAGCGGCGCGGACGCAATGCCGCAACAATCTCAAGCAAATTGCCCTAGCGGCCGCGGCATATGAGAGCGCCATGAAGAAGTTTCCGCCCGGCTACCTCGGAGTCATGCCCCAACTTGATGCCCCCTTGAACTGGAATCATCAATGGCTGGGTTCGTTGGCATTAATGCTCCCTTATCTGGAGCAGACTCCAGCGTTCAACCAAATGATGACCGGAGTACCAACCGATTACTTGGCCGTCGACAAATCCTATGGCTCGTGGTGGGGTTACGGCGGGCCAAC
>JANWVS010000178.1 GCA_025056835.1 Gemmataceae bacterium
TACGGCTCAATTTTGATTTCATCTTTTTGCGAATCCACCCACCGCCGAGCGATAATGTTCGTGTAGTCGGCCACAAAGCGATCGATCGGATCAACCCATCCCATCACGGGACGCTTCTTGGGGTCGATGTTGTCGCGAAACGCCAAGTACTCCACCTGGCCGCGGATGCTGAGATGGATGACGTAACTGACTACCATGTCGATGTCGCTGTCCGGCAGCAATACAAACGATGGCATGGCCGTGCCTTCGATGCCGTACTTGATGACGCGATGGAGATCAGCACGCCGTGGCGGCCGTTCCAACTTGGCTGTCTGATTGACTGATTGGAACTTGAACAGTCCTTGCCGATAGTCACGCGGATGGGGATTGACCCATTTCGCCGTCGGTCCGCGGCCGTCTCCAGTAACCCCGTGGCAATGCAGACACTGCACGCGATAGATGATGCTGCCGCGTTGCAGAGAACGCACGTCGAGCTTGAGAATTTCACTTGCCGCTTCGCCAATGACTTTCTCGCTCACGATCGGCTCGGCCGGGGTTCCGAATACGTCCGTCAGCAACCGATCGAGGTCGTCCCGCATCGTGGTCGGCACTTCGGTTGGATCGCGGAGCAGGCCCTTGTCGATCCACATCGCGCTCTTTTTGTGCAGCGGATGCAGCGGATCGCGCCAGTCTGCAAAGGAGAACAAAGGTAACTGCCCCGGTCGGTCCGGTTCAAACACTTCGTCCGACTCATCGCCCAACTTATCTGCGACAATCGGATCGGTCCGCAAGGCATAGGTGACAAGGCTGGAATACGGCGGGTCGACATCACCGCAGCCAAGCAAGGCAAAAGCAATGCAAGCGCTGCTGGTGATCAACAGACACGATCGCTTCATCATGGTCACCGCACTCGGGCGCGAAAGGAACCCGCGCCGCTTCAACTGATGACTTATCAAGTAAGTCCCTTCCGCATGAAGCTGTTCTACCGTCCCAAAACGCGCTGTCAAGTTCCGCAACTGTCGTGCCAGCACCACGTCAACTCCTGCCGGCATCTCACGCACTCCTTATCATGAGTGTGAGATTGCCGTGAGGAGTGGTCTTTGGAACACGGCGGTCGCACGGACACGAGAGACGGTACTCCGTCTACCGTGAAACGACGCGGGCCGATTTGCGCGGATTTTACTGATGCTCGTGTACCGAACTGCTCGTGCCATGCAGCTGGTGGGAATGATTCTCCTGCCGGTCGCCATCGCCGGAGAGGCGGCGGGGAAACTTACCTTGCGCGAGTCCTTGGCACTGTCGGCGCTGGGCGTGATTGTCTTTGCCCTCGGGTGGTCGCTCCAACAATTCTCGCGATAAGCCGTGTGCTCTTGGGCCGGTTTGGTATCATGAAAGAAATGCTCGTGGGCGATTGAGGATGGTTCGGCATGCATCTGCTGCAACATCGATTGGCATCCTTGAGGCGTCGGGCGCGGTTGTTGATCACCGCTCGCGCTGTGGCGGCCCTGCTGGCAATTACGGTCGGCTCCACCACGATCGTGGGGCTGATCGATTTCAAGCTCCATCTGCCGAGCCTGGTTCGCGCCTACGCCCTGGTAGGGATTCTTACGAGCGCTGCCTGGATCGCCTATCGCTGGTTCATCGTGCCTTTTGCTGGCCGCAATGACGATCTATCCCTGGCCATTCGACTCGAAGAAGCCTACCCGGAGTTGAACGATGTCCTGGCCAGCACGGTGCAATTCCTTGAAGCGGAACAACCGACTGGTTCACCTGCGATGCGCGCCAAAGCGATCGATCGAGCCATGGACCTCACGGCGGGACTCGATTTCGGGCGGATCCTCGATCGCGCTGGCCTGGCTTGGTGTACCCTAGCAATGACCGCAGCCTTGGGACTCGGCAGCTATTTGGCTTGGGCATACCAAGACTACGCGGAAATCGCTCTGCGTCGCTTGTTTGCTCCATTTGGCAACACTACCTGGACGCGCATCAATCTTGACCCAGTACCGCCGACCCGCGTGGCGATTGGCCAGCCTTTTCCGTTACGCGGTCAGGTTGAGGGGATCGTGCCGGCCCAGTTGCGAATCGACGTTGAAATGCTTAACGCCGCCGAGAGCAAACACACCAAGGAACCCGTATTCGAGCGTCGCGCGGAAAAGACAGTGGCGCTCAAACCCGACGCAACCACGCGCACCGCCAGTTTCGCGACCGCTTTGGACATGACCCAACTGAAGGGAAGGTTTCGATTCCGCATCCGGGGCAACGACGGCCATTTTCCGACGGATCAGCCATGGCAGGAAGTCGAAGTGGTGCCTCCGCCGGTGTTTGTGGATCTCGACGGGAAACCGTCTCCCCAGCTCACATTGGTGCCGCCGGAGTATACCGGTTTGCCTTCGCCGCAACCGTTGTCGCCCGGCACTCGGAACGTGGAGATCTACCTCGGCACGCAGATCTTTCTTCGGGCCGCGGTGGACCGCCCTTTAAGCGCGGCGTGGATCGACCTCGAACCGCTCGATCCGGCGACACGGCTTGGACCTTTAGCAGCGATCGTCGCGCGTCCGTTGCTCCTCAACGCCGCCGGCCCACTCGCCGCCCACCGAGCCTTGGCTGGTCGGTTTGTCGCCGAGTTGGACCGGAGCCGCCGGGTGCTCAGCGCCGCCTTTCAACCGTGGGCCAGCGGCAACTATGTGCTGCACCTGGAGGACGCCGACGGCTTGCCGAAAGATTACCGCGCGGAAGTACGCGTCAAACTCGACCCCGTACCGTTTGTGCAGATTCAACAGCCGTCGTCGAGCCGCAGCGTCTTGCCTGACGCGACAATTGCTTTTCGCATACTGGCGGAAGACGAGGAGTTCGCCGTACGCTCCGTCGCCTTACGTTATCACCGCGTCGACAGCAACGACCAACCGTTGGATGCGACGACCTTTACGCCACTTTACGACCCCACGCGTCTTCAAGAAGCGTTCGCAAAGACTCGGCCATCCCTTCTACCGCTCCCCTGGACTTTGCCGGACATGAAGGCCCGGCCCAAGCGCTTGGAGTTGGCACACACGTGGGCCTTGCAAGGGAAATACAACGAGGGGGATGTTCTGGTCGTGGAGGCCGTCGCCGATGATTTTTGTAATGTCGTGTCGCCGCGACAGGTAGGCCGAAGCCCGAGCATCAAGATCCGCATCGTCGGCAAGAGCGACTTGGCGAAAATTCTCGACGATGGCTTGGGAGACGCGCAGAGGGAGCTGGTTCGCCTGCAAAAAATGCAGCAAGACGCTATCGATCTCGTCCAAGGAATCGATAAAGCCGTCGACACGCAACACAAAAACGACCGGCTGATTGAAGCCGACCAAATCCAGAAACAGATCCAAGAGCGTATCGGCAATCGCCCGGACGAAGGGCTTCGGGGCGACCTCGCTAAACTCGATCAACTGATCAAGGACAACAAGCTTCCGCCGACAGACATCAACGATCAAGTGAAAGAGCTGTTGAGTGATCTGAATCGGCTCAGCCAAGAAGAACTCGCCCGGATCGAACAAGCTCTCACTGAAGCCCGAAAGGAGCTTACCGGGACGCCGAAATCGGCTCCCAAAAAGCAAGACGGTTTGAACAAAACGAAACAAGCGCAACAAAAGGCGAAGGACGCGCTCGACGAGATGGTGAGCCGTCTCGATAAATTCGCCGACGTCAGCCAATTCAAGAGCGATCTACGCGAGCTGATCCAGGAACAGCAACGAATCGGCAAGGAAACCGAGGCGGTGCGGACACAATTGCAGAAGCGCGGCGCGGCCGATCAGAACCAACCGCCGCCCAAACCCGCCGACGAAATTGCCGAACTCCTGCGTGCCCAAGCCGATTCGGAAAAGCAACTCGCCGACAAAACCGAAAAGCTGCAAAAAAGGATGAAAGAATCGCTCGGCCGACAAGACAAGGGAGGTCAGGAATTCAAGACGCTGGCCAAGAAATTGGCCAAGAGCCAGACGATAGAAGACGACAAAGAGCGCGCCGCCAAGGTGAGAGAACTGGCTCAGGAAGCGCGGGACCTCGCCAAGGAACAAGAGGGCGACGCCAAGACGACTTTGGAGCAGTTCGCCAAAAACCTGGATCACGCCGCCGAGCAAATCGAAAAAGGCAAAATGTCGGATGAGGCCCAAAGCGAGTTTCAGCGGCAAGCTCAGAAAGCCCTTCGACAAGCTGCCAGCGAAGCGACTCCGAGCCAAGTCAAGAACTTGAAAGATGCCGTGAAGATCGGCGAAGAAGCCGACATCGCCGGTCAAATGCGCAAGGCGACTAAAGGGATCAGCAAAGAGCTGGAAACGAGGAAGGAAGCTCCCAACCTGGATCAGGTGCGCGACGTCCAAGAGCAGGCGCTGAAAAACCTGCAACAACAGTTGGCAGCCCTCGAAGGACAAAACGACGATGGCTTGGACCGCCTCCGCAAGAAGCAACGCGCCGCGGCCAAAGCGGAAGACAACATCGAACGGCTGGCCAACAAGGCCAAAGAAGCCAAGAACCTGAAAAACCCCGACGAAAAAGCCGATGAGCAACGGCATATCGCCCGCGAAGCACGCGACCAAGCTCGCGAGCTTCAACGACTCCAAGAAGAACGGGCTGCCAAGGAGTTACAGCGGGCCGCACAGGCCCTGGAGGACGCGGCCGATAAGACCAATGCCAATCAGGCCAAGGAGGCTGAAGAGCTTGAACAAGAGGCCGAGCGACACTTCCGAGAGGCCCAGAAAAGAATCGAAGAATTGGAGGAAGAGTTGGCCCGGGAACAACTGGCGAAAATAGCCGACCGCTTACAAGGCTTGAAGCAACGGCAGGACACGGCCATTGAGCGGACCAACGAATTGCAGCAGAAGCTCCAAAAAACGCGCTCCTGGAGCCGCGGGTTGCAACAAGCGCTCGAGGGCGATCATGTCTCGCAAGTAGGACTCGCGGAGGAAGCACGCAGCCTGCAGGAAAAAATACAAAATGCCCGAGTTTTCGAGCACGTCATCGACAAAGCGGCCAAAGCCATGGAGCGGGCTGCGGATGCCATGCGAGAGCGAAAAAAAGCGAGCACGACCCGGCCGCCTGCCTGGAACGATGCCGACTGGAAAGATGAAGTCGCCCGCCACGAAGCAATTGTGCGTCTGCAAACGCAAGCCAGCGAGCGACTGCAACGTCTGTTAGACGCCCTTAAGGAAGAGCCACAAGCGGCCGCTCAACAACCGCCGCCACAACCGATGGACGGCGACGGCAACATGCCGCGTTCCCGACCGCCGGATGACGGAATCCCGCCGCTGGCGGAACTCAAGGCGCTGCGCGCCGAGCAGTTGGAAATCAACGAACGCACCAAGGATTTTGCCGCACGGCATCCCAACGTTGATCATTTGACCGAGGACCAGCGCCGCGAATTGACCGAACTCGAAGCAGATCAGCGACGGCTGCGCGAAATTTTCGCCGGTATGACGAACAAGAAGGGAGAGCGACCATGATACGGATCCTTTCCGCCCCCTTAGTGACTATGGCCGCCTT
>JANWVS010000179.1 GCA_025056835.1 Gemmataceae bacterium
GGCATCGGATGCAGGTGCCGGCGGCCCGCTTTCGCTGGGCGACCCGTCCGGGGCGGAGGCGGGCAGCGCCATCAGTCGATTGGCGCCGCCGTCCGTGAGGCCGTCGCCAGCGAAGCCGGGGGGGGAACGACCGCCGCCGCTGGGCCGGGTCATCGGCAATCGCGACTTTGTGGTGACGGTGGCATGTCACGAAGAGGCAGTCGTCGTCACGCCTGGGGGAGCGACCTTTGCCTGGCCTGCCCAAGGCGACGGCAAAGACATCGACGCCGCTTTGGTACAGACGATCAGTCAATTGGTGGCTCGGCGGCAAGCAACGGTGCGGGCGGGCGAACCGCCCTATCGGCCAGTGCTGCGCTTTCTCGTCCATGACGGCGGCCGGCGCACCTACCACCACGTTTACCCTCTTTTAGAACGACTGCGGTTTGCGATGGTGCGCGAAGACGTGCAGGAGGATTGACGATGTACCGCCGCCGTCCGCGCCGCCGGGCCGACATCGCCTTCGGCTTCGACTCCTTTCTTGACGTCGTCGCCAACGTCTGCGGTATCATCATCCGGTTGATCCTGGTCGCCTGGGTCGGCGGGCGGTCGTACAGCGCGCTGATGCAATGGCGGGAAACGGCCCCCGAACCGGAAGCAGCCGCGACCCTGCCCAAGCCCGACGATGAGCCGCTGTCTGCCAAGATCACCGCAACGGAAGCGGAGCTGGCCGCCGTGCGCCAACGTTTGTCGAAGCAACTGGAAGCGCTGGCCCACGTCGACCAACAGCGACGGTCGCTGGCGTCGCAGTGGACGGCGCTCCGCCGCGAGCGGGAAGCTCTGGCTCGGCAACGTCGGGAGCTGGAAGGAGAGGAAGCCGCCCGAGAGCGGGCCTTTCGTCTCACGGCTGTGTCGCTCGACGAGGTGCGGAAGCGGCAACAGGCCGTGCTCGCCGAGATCCGCCGACTGGAAGCGCTGCCGGCACCGGTCAAGGAGCTGCGCTATCGCACGCCGGTAAGCCGCGTCGTGCAGGCCGATGAACTGTTCTTCGAATTGCAGGCCGACCGGGTAGCGTTCATCGACATCCAGGCGTTTTTGCAAGAGGTGCAAAGCGGCGTCGAAGGCCGCGGCGAAGAGCTGCGAACGCGCTTCAAGATCGAGGAAGTGACACGGCAAGTCGGGGCCTTCCGGCTCCGCTATTGCATCGAGCGCGAAGCGGGGGCCGTGGACGAATTCGGCCAGGCCGCCAAGCCGACCTCGCAAACGAACTTCCGCTACGGCGTCAGCGGCTGGCAGGTCGAACCGCTGGAGCCGACGCGCGGCGAGCCGTGGCCGGCGGCACTGGCGCCGGGTTCGGAATTCCGACGAATCGTCGACGCCTTGGATGCGACCACGGTCGTCACGTTCTGGGTGTATCCCGACAGCTTCGAGGCCTTCCGCCGGCTGCGGGATTACCTTTACGAGCGCGGCCTGGAAGTCGCGGGCCGACCCTTGCCGCACGGCGCACCGATCGCTGCCTCCCGGTACGGCACGGCATCGCGCGGGCAGTGATTGGCGCTGGCTTACGGCAGGGAGCCGGCTTCTAACTTCTTGCGGGCCAAAGCCAGCGCGCCATGGACGACGACCTCTTCGCCGAGAGCGGCCGGAACGATTTCGCAGCAGCCGGCAAAGGGATGGAACACGCGCTCGGCCACCAAGCGCCGCAACGGGGCGAACCACTGCTCTTCGCCGAGCAGAGAGACGCCGCCGCCGATCACGATGCGCCGCGGACACAATAGGGCGATGACATGACAAAGCGCCTCGGCCAGACGATCCAGAGCCAAGTCGAGGACTGCTTGGGCGTCGGCTTGGCCGCGCGCCGCCTGCGCGGCAATTTCGGCAACGCTGGGCGGTCGGTCGATTCCCAAGCGGCGCGCGTACTGCCTCTGGATGCCCCAGCCGGAGGCGAGGTGTTCGAGAAGGTCGGCATTGCCGCTCGGCCCCGCGAGGCGCAGGTGGCCGATTTCCGCGGCGCCGCGGCCGCAGCCGCGGTAGATTTCGCCGTTGATCAGCAACCCGCCGCCGATGCCGGAACCAATGGTTACGTAAAAGATCGGCGACAGTCCTTGGCCGGCGCCGAAGAGGGCCTCGGCCAGACCGGCGACGTCGGCGTCGTTGCCCAGGGCCGTGGGCCGAGCGACGATGCCGCTGATCCACTCTGCCAGGGGAAAATCGTCCCAGCCCTGGATTTGATGCGATTTGATGACCGTTTGCCGGGCGTCGTCGACCGGGCCGCCAAAGCCAACGCCGACGCCGCGAAGGTCAGTCGGCGCCACCTGGGCCTGGGCCAACAAGTCCGGCACGGCCGCGACGATCTGTTGACGAATGCCTTCCGCGCCGCGGGTCGGGTCGACGTTTCCCCGCCAAAGGCCGACGAGGGCGCCGTCGCCGCGGCCGAGTCCCAGTTGCAGTTTCGTGCCGCCGATCTCGATGCCGAGAAACATCCCTACCCGTCCTCACCAACTCCGCCGACCAGGTGCTGGCCATTATAGTCGTTTGGACGGCGGACCTGGGGCGGCAGCCGGGGCCATCGTCGTCGGTCGGGAACATAAGATAACCCCGATGGCTCCCCCCAAGGAACCGCTGGATGCACCGCTGCCGGGGGTCGTGGGTGATAGTCCGGCAATGCGTGCTGTCTACCGGCTGACGCGACTGGTGGCTGCCTCGCGAGCCAGCGTGTTGCTGGTCGGTGCCACCGGTACCGGCAAGGAAGTGATTGCCCGCAACATTCACCGCCTCAGTCCGCGGGCCGACGGGCCTTATGTCCGCGTCAACTGCGGGGCCTTGAGCGAAAGCCTGTTGGAGAGCGAGTTGTTCGGCCATGTCAAGGGAGCCTTCACCGGGGCGGTGGACAGCAAGACCGGCCGCTTCGAGGCGGCCCACGGCGGCACGATCTTTCTCGACGAAATCAACAGCATGTCGCCCAAGCTTCAGGTAAAACTGTTGCGCGTGCTGCAAGAGCGCGAGCTGGAGCGCGTCGGGGAAAGCCGCACCATTCGGGTCGATGTCCGTGTCATCGGCGCCACCAATCAGTTTTTGGAGGACGAGATCGAACGCGGCCGGTTTCGCGAGGACTTGTACTACCGGCTCAACGTGGTACCGATCTACCTGCCGCCGCTCCGCCAGCGTCGCGAAGACATCCCGGCCCTGGTGCGTTTCTTCTTGGAAAAGTACTGCGAGGAGAATCGGCGCGATCCGCCGGAAGTGCCGGCCGCGATCCTGGAACGGATGCAAAACGATTACGACTGGCCGGGCAACGTCCGCGAACTGGAAAACTGCGTCGAGCGGGCGGTGGTCCTGGCCCATGGCCGGCCGGTCGACTTCGAATTGATGGTCCCAGGGCACGAACGGCGCATGCGGGCGGTCCACGGCAAGCCGGGAGACCTGGAAGCGATGATTCAAAATCTCGTGAGCACCGCGTTAGCGAAACTGCCGCCGGAGGAAGGGCGATTGTATGACCGCCTGGTCCGCGGCGTGGAGCGCGAGCTTCTGGAACAACTGTTGCCCCTGTGCGACAACGTCCTCGTCAAGGCGGCCGCCCGCTTGGGGATCAATCGCAATACACTACACAAGAAGCTGACCGAGTTGCGTCAGTTGGGCCAGGCGAAGGACGAGGCCAACCGGAGCGGCAGCGAACCCGGCACCTAGCCGGTCGCGAGTGCTGCCGGTGCGCACGCACAGGAGCCGTCATGGGTACACAGCGAGCGTATTTAACCAACCCCGCCGAATTTCGCGACGTCAGCCGCGGCAACCCTCGCCCACACACCCTCAAAGGCGAGGCGCTGGTGCAGGCGCGGCTGACGCCGGAAACCTGGCGCCTGGAAATCGTCAGCGACGGCTCGGCGACGATCCAAACGCCGCGGTCGCTGGAGGCCGGCAATGCCGTCGACCTCACGGAATTGCACAACCTGGGCAAGCGGCATGGCAAGAAGTTCCTCAAAGCGATGCAATGTCTGAACATCGCCACGCCGCTGGGACAGGGACTATGGGAAGGAGTGCCGCTGCGCGAGGTCATCAAGCTCGTGGGCCGAATCAGCAACGTCCGCCGCATCTATTGGTGGGGCTTCCACAACAACGACCCCAAACAGATATTCCAGGCTTCGCTGAGCTACTCGCAAGTCTTCGAGACGCCGCCCTGGGACCTCGGTCCCCTCGTGGCCTATCGGCTCAATGGTCAGCCGATCCCGCTGCTGCGCGGCGGCCCGGTCCGGATGGTGATTCCGTGGGCCCACGGGTTCAAGTCGACCAAGTGGCTCCAGCGCATCACGCTCACCAATAACGTCGCCGCCAACGACACCTATGCCAACGGCAACAACGAGATCGAATCATACTTGAAGACCGCCGCCTACCTCGACGACGGCCCGCGCGAATTTCGCGCCGGCCAGCCGGTGGAGATGAGCGGCGTGGCCATGGTGGGCTGGTCGGGGCTGAAGCGCGTGGAATACTGGCTTCGGCCGGATGCCGGCACGCACGGCCAACTCGCCGATGACGACCCAGCCTGGCAAACGGCTCGGTGGTTGCCGTGTGCGTTGGAAGGTCCGCCGACGAACTGGGGCGGCCAGCTGCCCGACAATGTTTTGCCGCGCGATGTGTGGGGCTTCGATCCCAAGACCGGCCGACCCAAGGAATGGCCGATGCGTTTCAGCGTGGTGCGGTGGACGGCCGCGCTCCGCGATTTGCGACCCGGCGCCTACGAATTCCGAGCGCGGGCGGTCGACCTCAACGACTTCGCCCAACCGGAGCCGCGGCCGTACCAAAAATCGGGGCAGAACCTCGTGCAAGTCCGCCTTTTCACCGTGGCGTGATCGACAACGCAGCAGCGGGCGCGTCAACCGACCAACTGCAACTGCACCCGGAATGACGCTGGCGCGTCGCCGACCGCCCGAACCCGGATGAAGTATACCGTACCTTCCCGAACGGCGAAGGAACCGCTGTTGACTCCGTCGTTGGGTTGGGTCTCGAATAGCGTCGTACCGGTGCGGTCTTCGACCTTCAGTCGGCTTGGCCGACGGTTCGTGAACGTGATGTTGACATTCACGGCGCCGGTAGTCGGCGCCGTGAATGCGAAATAGAGTTTATCGTCATGGTTCTTCGAGGTACCGGTGAAAGTTGCCAAGCCGTTTTGGTTGAAGCGCACCGGTGTGGCGGAGCCGAGCGGAGCGTCGTCGTCGGCGAAGGCTTCGCCGCTGCCGAACAATAAGCGAGCTTCATAGGCGGCGGCGTTGTTGGTCGTGGAGCGCAGCCGAACGAAATAGGTTCGGCCGGCGACCAGGTTACCGATGGCGCTGTGGATGCCGTTGTTCGGCTGGGTTTCGAGTACTTTGCGCCCCGCGTTGTCTTCAATTTGTAACGAAGCCAACGCTCCCGTCTCAGTCGTGACATGTACTGACAGCGGCCCCGATTGCGTCGCCGTGAAACGGATAAAGTCCTTGTC
>JANWVS010000017.1:0-10173 GCA_025056835.1 Gemmataceae bacterium
GGGATGAAAGCATCCACGCCCACAACGTGATGCCCCTCGCGGATGAGGCGCTCGCACAGGTGTGAGCCGATGAAGCCGGCGGCACCGGTAACCAGGTACTTCATGGCAAGACCTTTCTCCCGGCCATGGAGACGGCGGGCGAAGCTTCGGCAGATGACCCCTCGTGGGCGTCGTCGCGGTGCTCGGCGCCCCGACGAACCGTTGCCGCCGCCAGGGCGTGTTCCAGCATGGCACACCGTTCGGCCAATAGCTGCACCGCCGTCACGAGATGACGGTTTACGATCGATTGCTGACGCGACAGGACATCGACATACGCCTTTTTGAAGTTGCCCAGGAGCTTGCGTTTGATCCACCGCTTCCAGCGCGCCAGGCGTCCTTCGGTAACGTCCACGTAATCGTCCGGCAGCCGGTGCAGTCGCTGCGCTTCGGCCAAGGCCGCAGCGATCATGTGCTGGATGGCGCCCGACGCCGGTACCATTTCGCTCGCTGCCTCGTCGCCGACGGATAAAGCGACGGCCGCCGGCTCACCCGTCGGTGCCGCGGCGCGATGGTTTGTCTTGAGCAACACGCGATAGTCTCCAGGCCGCCCGGGTGGTTCGATGACGATCGCCGTCGGCACGCACCGCCCCGGTACGACGATCTCCGGCAACGTGCCGCGGAACGTCGCGACCCGCTGTCCGGAAGCCAGCGACACGACGTCAGCCGTCAGCGACACGGCCGCCGGTCCTTCCGCCAGGGCCGGCCACTGACCACGGTTGGTCACCCGCACAGGCACCAGCAGCGCCCGAGACGACGTTGACACGCGCAGCGCCGGCGTCGGCGTTTCAAGGGCAAGCTCGAGGCGGCGCCGGGGTGGGTCTTGGTGCAGCAGGTGCTCGATGAATTGTCCAAACAACTCGCGCCAACGCGGCCGTGCCCGCTCTGCCGCTCGAGTTAGACCTCGGCAGCGCATGACCTGGGCCAATGGCACGGTCATTGCCCGGATGGCGCCGATTAAGCGTCGGCGAAAAGCCGCGCGGCTGCCGTAGCGCTCCTTTACATACCGTTGACCGTTCGCCCCCAGCTCACGCCAAACCAGCGGCGATTCCCATAGGTCGTCCAGCGCCGCGGCAAGGCTGGCGTAGCCGTCGACAGTGCGGCCCCCTCTTGCCCGCCCCACTTGACCTCGGAGGACGGCGCAGGCGGCGTGGACGATCACCGGCGTACGCTCCGCCCAAGCCTCCAGCACCGCCAACGACAGCGATTCCTGAGTCGAAAGCTGTACCAAGGCAGCAGCCTGCGCCAGGAGGCGCCGCTTTGCTTCGTCGCTGATCCGTCCCTGATGTTCGAGCCAGTTTTTCCGCGGAACGACGATCTCACCTTCGCCGACAAAAGTCCAGCGGAAGCGCCCGGGTCGTTCGCGTTCGTAGCGCTCGGCAAACTCCAGCAACAGCGGCACGTTCTTTTGCCGCGACAACCGGCCGCAATAAACGAGCGTCCGAGGCCCAGTTTCCCGTCGGGCGGGCCTTTCGTCTGATGAATCCGAGACGTCGACGACTGTGCCAATTTCCACGGCGCGGGGGTGATTCAGACCCAACGCCCGTTGGGCAAAGTCTTGCTCTTCGGGACTGTGGTACAACAAGCCGGCAACGGCGCCGTAGGTCCGCACCCAACAGGGCAGCCGCGCCAGCGGTTCATCGTGAAAACAGGGTACCACCAGCGTTTGCTCGGGAAACGCGGCGGCCACGTCATGCGTCAGACCGAACAAGTAGGGACCGGCGATGATCGCATCGAATTCGCTGTGCCTGCGGCGCAGTTCTGTCAAGAGGGCCTCTGAGTGAATACTGTGCCGCAAATAATCGTCCGCCAGCGGCGGATCGACTCGGCCATCGGCGTCGTGGATCCGACGGAGGCTGGCATGGTGCGCGTCGCGGTCGTGAGGGTCGATCGGAAACCGGTGAACGGTCAACCCGTCGCTGACTGTGGTGCCGGCAGCAAGTTCGTTGGCCCAGGCGCTTTCGTGGCGCGTACAGGTCGTGAAGACCTCCACGCGATGGCCGGCCTCGCGCAGCGCTAACGCCATCGTGCGGAGTGAACGTTCCGCCCCGCCGATGATCTCGCTGCCGAAGCGAAATGCGACGAACGCCACTTGAAGCGGTCGCGTTGCGTTTCCCGTTGTCGCGGTCAGGTCGTTTCGGGCAACGACGTCGCCACCGGCAAGCACGCGCGCCACCTTATCAGCGAGGTCGACCGCGTCGTCGGGTGCAAAGGTCAAGCCGGCGTCGCCGAGTGTTTCCGGCAGCGCCGAGGTTCGCGCCGCGACCACGGGCAGACCGCTGGCCATCGCCTCGACGACAGGCAAGCAATACCCCTCGTGCAACGACGGGATGACGAGCACGTCGGCGCCGCGATAGAGTTGAGCCAACTCCTGGTCAGCCACCTGGCCGAGGAAGCGGACCCGCGCCGCGACCCCCAGGCGTTGGGCCAGTTGACGGCACCGGGCAGCTTCCGCGGCATAGACGTCTTGGTCGTCGCCGACGATGACGGCCTGAGCGCCGGGCAGGAGAGTCAGCGCCTCGATCAGCAGCGCGAGGCGCTTGTTGGCAGCGAGTCGGCCGACGAACAACAAGACAGGTCCGGGACCGAAACCGAGGCGGCCGCGCTACTCCGTCGGGAGACTCGGACAGAACCGGTTGACGTCAACAGCGTACGGCACGACGATGATGCGCTCGTCGGGGTAGCCGGTGTCGCGGCGTAGTTCGTCCTTGGCAAATTGCGAATGTGCCAGAGCCACGTCGCAGCACCAGACGATGCCGCGGGCGCGAACGCTGCGCTCGAGCAAGTCGCGCTGCGGACCGAGGCCGAATTCGGGCGGCGTGACACCATGATAATCGAGCACGAGCCGCGGCCGCTCATTGGCGAGGAGCGGCAGGAAGTGCAGCAACTCGTGCCACTGGGCGTAATCGGCGATGACGAGGTCCGCTTGCGAGAGATATTCCCACTGTGGACCGCGATCCGTCGCGGCGGGGAGGCGTTCGGTGAACGGCGTCAGGGCGGGATGGAGGTGGGTGATGTCCTGAAGGAAGATGCGCAGCGCCGCGCCGCGCTCGTGGAAGAACGCCGCCTTGTCGGCGAGTTGTTGGCCGATGGCGTTCCGTGCCGGCGCATTCCAGCCCAGCAGCGCGACTCGCATCGTCTTCCTCCGTGAAGGCGGTGGAGCGTAATGCTACCACATCCAGGCGGTCGGGAGCAAGGTCCATAATTGCTACAATGGCGACACCACGTTCGCCCAGCAGGAGAGGATGCCATGCAAGACGTGCCGATTGCGCCGCCGGAAGCGCTCAAGCTGGACCTGTCGTGTCTGCTGCGAGCCGAAGCGTTGTTGCAGCGTTGGGTCGAATCCGACCGCATTCCGGCGGCTGCCATGTGTGTGGGCCGCGATGGCTGCATCGCGCGATTCCGTGTTTTCGGGCGCCACCGCCCCGACGAGACTGCCCCGCTCCGCGAAGACGCCCAGTTTCTCGTGGCGTCGATCACCAAACCTGTCACGGCAACCGCCATCATGCTGTTGGTCGAGCGCGGCTTGGTGTCGCTGCACGATCGCGTCGTGGAATTTGTGCCGGCCTTCGCTCAAAACGATAAACAAGACATCCGGCTGATCCATCTGCTAACCCACACATCGGGCCTGCCGGACATGGCTCCGGAGAACATCGCCTTGCGTCAGCAGCACCGGCCGCTGTCGGCGTTTGTGGAGGCGGTCTGCCGGCTACGGCCCGCTTTTGCTGCCGGCACGCAAGTCAGCTATCAGAGCACCGGCAGCGCGATCCTTGCGGAAGTGGTGCGCCAAGTGTCCGGCAAAACGATTGCCGACTTTCTTCGCGACGAAGTTTTCACCCCGCTGGGCATGGCGGACACGTCGCTGGGCGTTGAACCGGCGCGGCAAAGCCGCATCGCCGCCGTGCGCTTGCCGCGCGACCAGGTCGGAACCAACTGGCACTGGAACACCCCTTACTGGCTCAGCTTCGGCGCGCCGTGGGGCGGTTTGATCACGTCGCCCTTAGACTTAGCGCGATTTTGCCTGATGATGCTCGGCGGCGGCGCGCTAGGAAACACGCGCATCTTAAGCCCGGCGGCAGTGCGGGCCATGACGACGAACCAGCTGGCCACCTTGCCGCTCGTGCCGGAGGAAGACCGCCGCGCACGTCCCTGGGGCCTGGGGTGGCGACTCAACTGGCCGGGAAGTCCCTCGAGTTTTGGCGATCTGCTTGGGCCGCGCACCTACGGCCACTGGGGAGCTACCGGTACGTTATGCTGGATCGACCCTGACGCCGAGGCCTTTTTGGTGTTGCTGACCACGCAACCGTTGGAGGCCGACGGTAGATACTTGGCGCGGGTGTCAAACCTGGTCGCATCGGCCTGGCGCTGAATCAACCGGCCAACCGACGACGCGATTCGGGGGAAACGGAGGTAGCCAAGGAGTCGAGCGTCAAGGTCTTCGGCTGAGCCTGGCCCCACAGGGCGCGACGCAAACGACAAAGCCAATCCGTGTCGGGGTTAATTGGCGGTGGTCGTCGTTCCACCAAATTGGGACGGAAAACCAGCAGGACCAGCAGCGGTAGGTACCACAAGACATACACGCCCCCCTTGTCCGCATACCACAACTGAATGCCGACTATCGTGGCGGCGGACAAGGCAAGCACATGAGCGAGGTTTTTTGGCGCCGGCCAAACGATGGTCGCCAGAACAAAGGCGGCGTAAACGACAAAGACCGGAAGTCGGTAGCCGGCATGAATGCCGGTCCAAAAGCCTTCACTGGTCGGCGTCTTCCACGGTTGCCAATCGGCCAATTGGGCGACGTAGCGCAGGCTCGCTTCGAGCGAACCGTCGATCGCCAGACTCACACCTATCGTGACCAAGGTGGCGCTGACCGCCACCAGAAAGGCGAATAGAAAGCGGCCGCTGCCGCGCTTCCAATAATAGCTGAACCAGATGGGTAGCAACAGCGCGGGAAAGTAACTTGCACCGGTGGCCAAGCCGAGTAAGCCTCCCGCCAACATCGGCCGGGCGGAAACGACGATGGCCCAAACGATGAGCGCCGCCGGCAGGACGTGCTGCAACTGTCCGATGTATAACCCAGTGTAAGGAAGCAACAAGTACATCGTTGCCGCTGCCATGCCGGCGGCGGGATCGCCAAAATGCCGCCGGCCGATAAGCACCAAGCCGACGACGACAGCGAGATGGCAGGTCACAGCGGAGCCGCGCGCCAACCACCAACGTGTCTCGGTCCATTCCCGCACCTGGGCCAGCGTTGCGGTTTCGGGACCGACGGGCTTGTTCGGCTTGGCCGCGCCATCTATCTGTGGTTCCGGAAACGGATCGTGGGCGCGGCCGCGAAAGGCCACGGCCACCAGACAGGACAACAGAGCCGCCGCCAAGAAGGCCAGTCCGCCGAAGGACAGATTCGGCGCCAGCGCTGGTCGCTGAACCAAAGCCAAATCCACCAGACACCGACAAAGGAAATACAACGAGCCAACCATCAGCCAAAGGTAGCCGTACCATAACCAGGGCGCCGGCATCGGCGCCCAGTCGGCGTCAGCGACTTCTGCCAAGCTGCCCACTGCGGTGATCCCACCCTGCCAAGCGCCGATCGTGCCGCCTGCGGTCAAGCGAGCGATTTGCAGCGTCGGATGCCGCGGATCCACCAGGCCGCGCGACGTCAGCAACGGAGTCGGCCGCGGCGGCTGAATGAAAATCAATCCCGGCACTAACAAGAAAATGGTCACGACGTCCCAATTGCGCATGCTGAGCAATCGCCCGAACTTGAAAAACAGCGACACCGACAGCAGAAACGAGAAATAGAACCACGTCGTCGCATTGGGCAAGTTGAAATCCAGGAAGAGCGACAACGTAGCCGACATACCGTCGCGACCACGAAAGGAGAGGAGATTCGACACAAGCGTCTGGAAAATCGCATTATATTCGCCGTCGGCTCTTGCAAACACGTTTTCTTGCATATTTTCGTGCAGCCTACTTGCCGCCGCCGCACTAAGTTGCTCAAATAAAATGGTCTACTGGGAATGGTCTCTCACATTTTCCACTCAAGGAGGGAGCAAAATGTCTCGTGTCCCCACCACTCCAGGTAGTCCTGTCGTTCACACGCCGACCGGCACCACGACGCCGACGCGACCGGTGATCCCGCACGAACGGATCGCTAAGTTGGCGTACGAAAAGTGGCTCCAGGGCGGCTGCCAGCATGGCTGCGACCTGCAAAACTGGTTCGAAGCCGAAATGGAACTGATGAAGGCGGCCGGCTATCAACCCCCGACCACGACGCAGCGCCGCTAATCGGAGTTCGTCCACCATCCGGCCCTTCGACGTTCCCGTGAGCTTCGCTTCGGGCTTCGCTTCGGCCGGGCATTTGCCGACATCCTGGGGGCTTTTCTTCGCTGATCCGACCGGCGAGGCCCCCAAGTTCTCGCAGGGGGGCAGGCCCAGCGGAGAAGTCCCGTGCCGCTTCGAATTGCCCAGTTGGGCCAACCAGTTTTACGGCGAGTCGCTCGGGAAGTGTCGTTGACCGAGATCGCATCCGCGGAATTTCAAAGCTTGCTGAGCGCCATGCGGGCGACGCTTCGTCACCATCATGGCGCCGGGCTGGCTGCTCCTCAAGTCTTCGATTCCCGCCGCGTTTTTCTGGCAGCCATCCTTCCGCCGGCCAACGGCGATGATGAACCGGAAGTAGAAACGTTTATCAACCCGCGTCTGCTGGCAGCCGCGGACGACGAGGTTGAATCATGGGAAGGTTGTCTAAGCTTCCCGGAATTGCTCGTAAAGGTTGCCCGGCCGATCGCTGTGCGGATTGAGTACCTCGACGCCGGCGGTCAACGGCGCGTGGCCGACCTCGCCGACTTCGCCGCCCGCGTAGCCCAACACGAGCTGGATCATCTCAATGGAATTCTGACCTTGGACCGCGCGAAATCGACACACGACATCATCAAGGCCTCGGAAATCGATACCGTACTTGGGAGAAAAGGCGAAGGGCAAACGGAAATCGTGTAACCCAGTGAAGTGGCTTGGCTGCTCGCTGGTTTGAGCTGTATGATATATACATATGTACAATAATGACAAAGCTTCTCCTTGGGGGTCGAGTCATGACAGAAGACCGTGAACTAAAGAACGCTTTGCAACAAATTGAAAAACAGTTCGGCAAAGGCGCGATCATGCAACTGGGCGCCGAAACGACGGCCGACGTTCAAGGCATTTCTACCGGAGCTGTCAGTCTCGATCTCGCTCTCGGAGGACGAGGATTGCCGCGCGGCCGTATCATCGAGATTTACGGTCCCGAATCCAGCGGCAAAACGACCGTTGCCCTGCATGCGGTCGCCAATGCACAACGCCAAGGCGGCGTCGCGGCCTTTATTGATGCTGAACACGCCTTGGACCCCAGCTGGGCTCGCCGCATCGGCGTTGATCTGGAAAGTCTTCTTGTCAGTCAGCCGTCGAACGGCGAAGAGGCACTCAAAATTGCCGAGATGCTCGTCAAATCGAACGCCGTCGACATCATCGTCGTCGATTCCGTGGCGGCACTGGTACCGAAGGCCGAAGTGGAAGGGGAAATTGGCGATTCCCACGTCGGTCTTCAGGCTCGGCTCATGAGTCAAGCCTTGCGCATTCTCAATCCGGCCATTTCGCGCACCAAAACCTGCATGATTTTCATCAATCAGATTCGCCAAAAAATCGGTGTGATGTTCGGCAATCCCGAAACAACCTCCGGCGGCCTGGCGCTGAAGTTTTACGCCAGCGTCCGCATGGAAATCCGCAAGGTCACCGCGCTTAAGGAAGGCGAAGAAACGATCGGCAGCCGGGTACGCGTCAAAGTGGTCAAGAACAAGGTCGCCCCGCCGTTCCGGCAGGCAGAGTTTGATCTCACGTTCGATCGCGGCATCAGTCGCGAAGGTGATCTTCTTGACTTGGCCATGGAAGACAAGATTATTGACAAATCCGGTGCCTGGATCAGTTACGGCGACCTGCGCTTGGGCCAAGGACGAGAAAACGCTAAACAGTACCTCCGCGATAATCCAACGCTGATGGACGAAATCACGAAAAAAGTCCTCCTCAAACGCGGCCTCGTGGCAGAAGGTTATGCGGCCCCGGTCAGCGAGGATGAGCCTAAGACGGAGCCTCCGCCGCCAGCCAAGAAGGGGCGTCAGACGGTTGCGGCCACCGACTGAGCCGCGCACCGCGATCATGTCATCGGGACGGTGGGTCGCACGGTTCCGTTCCTGATGACGGACAGCTTCCACGGTCGCATGGCTTCCTATTTCGAAGACCTGAATCGAATCCTCGCTCGAGGTGTGTCGCTACTGCCCAAAGAGCTTCGCCAACGGCATGCTGGCTATTTGACCAGTCAGCAGAACCCCGATGGCGGTTTTCGAGGGCGCGACGACGGTTCGGATCTGTACTATACAGGCTTCGCTCTGCGCGGACTGGCACTGCTCGACGCGCTGACGATCGATGTTTGTACGCGCGCTGCCGACTTTCTCACCAGCTGCTCGTCGGGTCAGGCCAGTGTGGTCGATTTCTACTCATTCTTGTTGGCAGCGCACCTTGTGCGTGGCGGCGGCGGCCCGGATGTCCTCGCCCGTGGCCCGGCCGATTGGGTCCGACGCGTCGCCGAGACCCTGGCCCATTTTCGCACCCCGGACGGCGGCTACAACAAAAATCCCGGCGCCGCCGCGGGGAGCACTTATCACACCTTCCTCGTCGGCCTATGCCTCGACCTTCTCGACCTGCGGTTTCCCCAACCCGACGACGTGCGCGCTTTCGTTCTCGGGCGTCGCCGTCCGGACGGCGGTTTTGTTGAAGTCGCCCCGATGCGCAACAGCGGCACCAATCCCACCGCCGCCGCTATCGGCATCCTGCGATTGCTCGATCCATCGTTCCCCAATCCAGCGTCGTCGTTCGGCGATTGGCAATCAACCATCGACTTTCTCGCGGACTTGACGTCCTTGGAAGGCGGCCTTCGCGCCAATGCCCGTGTGCCGGTGGCCGATTTACTCTCCACTTTCACCGGCGCCTGGACCTTGGCGCAATTCGGAGCGCTTGACCGCGCCGTCCCTCGACAATTGCAGGCCTTCGCCGAGGCGCTGCAAGACCCCGACGGCGGATTCCGCGGCGGTTTATGGGATGAAGCCGCCGACGTCGAGTACACGTTTTACGGCTTAGCGACCTTGGCCCTGACCGCGAACCATCAGGACTAAGCGGAGCCTCATTTCTTTAGTGTCTGGGCGATGCGATCGCGGCGCTGCCTTCAAGGCCATCGGCCAGGGCAACGCACGATGGCAGACGAGGCGCACGAGAAAGAGCGGATTTTAGGCCGGCGTTTACGGTCGACCGCCCACGATACAGGAAATGCGTAACCGTGCTCGGCCAACGGAACTGCATTGACGTCCCTACTCGCCGACACTAAGCTACCTACATGAAACGGGGCCGTGGCGCAATTGGGAGCGCGCTAGAATGGCATTCTAGAGGTTGAGGGTTCGATCCCCTTCGGCTCCATTGCTAAGCGATGATCTCGTCAACGACCCGGCCGGCCACGTCGGTCAAACGAAAATCACGGCCGTCGTAGCGGTAGGTCAAACGCGTGTGGTCCAGCCCCAATAGGTGCAGGATCGTCGCGTGCAAGTCGTGCATGTGCACCTTGTCGGTCAGAGCTTGATGGCCGAATTCGTCGGTGGCGCCGTAGACAAAACCGGGCCTGACGCCGCCGCCGGCCAAGAAGTGCGTAAAGCCGCCGGGGTTGTGATCGCGGCCGGTGCCGTTGCGTTCGGCGTACGGCGTGCGGCCGAACTCGCCTCCCCACCAAACCAGCGTGTCTTGCAGTAGACCACGGCGTTTCAGGTCGGCAATCAAAGCGGCCACGGGTTGGTCCACCGCCCGAGCGTGTACGGCGTGCATCGGTAGATTCGAGTGCTGGTCCCAAGCGGGGTTGTCGGTGTTGTCGCCGTAGTTGATCTGAATGTAACGCACGCCCGCCTCGGCCAGGCGCCGGGCCATAAGGCATTGGCGACCGAAGTTGTCCGTTTGCGGCTCGCCGATGCCGTACAGCCGCAGCGTTTCGCGTGTTTCTTTGGTCAAGTCGAGGACCTCCGGCGCTCGCGTTTGCATGCGGAACGCCAGATCGAAGGAATTGACCAC
>JANWVS010000017.1:10183-11954 GCA_025056835.1 Gemmataceae bacterium
TTCAGCTGTTCCTGGTTCAGCGCCCGCAGCAAATCGAGTTGAGCGCGTTGTTCGTCCAGCGAGTGCCGCGGATTGGTCAGGTTGCGGATGCGGGCCTCGGCAGCCGGAATGCCGGCGCGGCCGATCGCCGTCCCCTGAAACGCCGCTGGTAGAAAGGCGTTGCTCCAATTCCGCGGACCGCCGTTGCCCATCGAGGGACAGATGGTGATGAAGCCCGGAAGGTTCTGATTTTCCGTGCCCAGGCCATACAGCGTCCAGGCCCCGATCGACGGGCGAACGAGATTGATCGAGCCGGTGTGCAAAAAGAGCGTGGCCGGGCCGTGAGCGATTCCCTCGGTGTGCATTCCCTGGAGAAAGCAAAGGTCGTCGACGTGCTCGGCAAGGCGGGGGAACAAGTCGGATACCCACTTGCCCGAAGCGCCGTATTGTCGGAACCGCCACAAGGGACGCATTACGCGGTGCTCGACGATGGTGCGAGTGCGGGCAAAAGTACGGGCGTCGTTGAACGGCATCATGCGGCCGTCGTCGCGCACCAAGCGCGGTTTGTAGTCGAACGTATCGACGTGGCTCGGTCCGCCTTGCATAAAGATGAAGATCACGCGCTTGGCCTTGGCGGGGTGGTGGCCTGTTCGGGCGGCCAGGGGATTGGCCCGGGCGTGAACCATGTCGGCCCATGCCAGAGCACCAAAGCCGCACGCCAGGCCGCGGAGCGCGTGACGGCGAGTGATAGCCAGGTTGCACGTCATGGTTGGCCTCCGTCGGCGACGCTCAGGGTCAGTCTACATAGCGAAAGTCCACACACGCAAGTACAGCTTGACAAATTTGCTCCCAGGCCAGGCGCCGGTCCGCCGCTTTCCCCCAGCGGCCCAGGTAGGCCAAGGCCAAGGCACGTTCGCGATCGGTGGGTCCGCGGCCCAGTGCCTGTCGGTAAAACAGGTCCAGGCGTCCCGCATCATCGCCGTCGTGCCGCTTCAAAAGATTGTCGGCCATCGACTTCGCCTGGGCTAGTACCCACGGATTGTTCATCAAATAGAGCGCCTGCGTCGGCACGGTGCTGACATTGCGTTTGCCGACAACCATGTTCGGATCGGGAAAGTCGAAGACCTCGAACAGTTCGTGCAGGCGATTGCGGAAGACCGGTGTGTAAATGCTGCGGCGCGTATCGGCGAACACGTAATCGCGCTCGATCGTTGTTCCCTTGGCGATGTTGTTGCCGTACAGGGTCCGGTCCAGTTGCCCGCTCACCAAGAGCATCGTGTCGCGCAGGGTCTCGGCATCGACACGGCGACGGTTCTGCCGCCACAAGAGGCGATTCTCCGGATCCACAGCCAGACCGGCAGCCGTGGCCTCGGTGGAGACGGCCGACGCCTGCTGGAAAGCCCGGGACAGGACGATCTCGCGAATCAGCATCTTCAGGGACCAGCCCTTGTCGATGAAACGCAGCGCCAGATAATCGAGCAATTCTGGATGCGATGGCGCCTCGCCGGTGGCGCCGAAGTTATCAACCGTGCGCACCAGTCCCGCTCCGAAAAGATGATGCCACACTCGATTGACGGCCACACGGGCCGTCAGAGGATTGTCCGCACTGGCGATCCACTCGGCCAACTCGCGGCGGCCGCTCGACTTGGGGCCGATCGTCGGCATCGGACCGAAGGTGAGTGCTTGGAGGAATCCCCGGCGCACCAGGTCGCCTTTGTGATGCACGTTGCCGCGCAGGGCGATCGGAATGTCGGCAAGGGTATCGCCTTCAGCCACGGCCATGGCGGTGGGC
>JANWVS010000180.1 GCA_025056835.1 Gemmataceae bacterium
CAAATAGGTCCGTGAAAAGCGGCCGGAGCCGACGCGGTAGCGCAGGGGCCAATCGGCGCGAGCCACGATGGTGCCGTCGGCATCGCGAAAAACTTCTTCATGTCGGAGTTGGTTGCCCGAGCGATAGCTGCGATAATGTCGTCCCGATGCCTCATGGAAGAACGCTTGGTCCGGGGGTTCGTCGGCCGGGTCGACGTCTCCCAACGCCCGACTGTGGTCGGTCCGGAGATAGGAACGATACTGCCCCGGATGGCACTCGGCGCACGCAGCGACGCCGATATAGTGCGCGTCCGAGCCGGTGTTGAGGTAAGGACTGGTTGACAGCGCGGGCAAGGCGAACAAGTCAACCGTGGGCGGCGCGGCCTGCTCGCGTGGCCGCCAGAGCCACCATCCGCTCGCCAGAGCGCTCAGCGCGGCAGCGCCAACCATGACTCCGCACCAGAGACGGCAACAACCTCGGACCATGGATCGCTCCGTGCGGGGAAGATCACCATTGGCTCGAAAGGCTACGTCGATTATTCTTCCTAAAGCGAACCACCCTGTCAAGCAAGGGCGACCATCGGTATCATGCAACCAACCCTGCCGACCATCGTGCCGCTCGAGCATGTGGTGTGGACCTTGCCGACGCAAACGCTCGGCCGGACAGTGCTGGCGTTTTCGCAACTCGAAAGTACCAACACCCTGGCCCTGGCGCTGGCGGATGATCCCCGGCGGCATGGTCTGGTCGTGCTCGCGGATCTGCAAACCGCCGGGCGCGGACAGTACGGCCGCACCTGGCAAGCCCCTGCCGGAAGCAGCGTCCTCATATCGGTCGTGCTGTTTCCGCCCAGGGAACTCTGTCGGCCGGCGGTCATGACCGTTTGGGCCGCGGTAACCGTTGCCGAAGTCATCGCCGACCTCTGCGGTCTGGATCCCTGTTTGAAGTGGCCCAACGACGTGTACGTTCTCGGCAAAAAGGTTTGCGGCGTCCTGTGTGAGCAGCGCAGCGGGCCAAGTGCGGCGGTGGTCGTGGGGATCGGTCTCAACGTCAATCAGCCGGCGGACTTCTTCGAAACAGCCGGTCTGACGCTGGGCGGGTCGCTGTTCAGTCTGTCCGGGACGAAAAGGTCGCCGCACGACGTGGCCCGACAGTTGATCCTGCGACTCGACGAAGCGTATGGTCGGCTCGAGGCCGGTGATCGAAAAACGCTGGAGAAGCGCTGGACGGATCGCATGGACTTGATCGGTCGGCTTGTGCGCATCGAAACCGCGACGCGCATCTGGACGGGACGGTTGGTCGGCATGAGTTTCGACGCGATCCAGCTCGAGGCGGACAGCCACGCGCCGCTGCGCTTGGCGCCGGAGGCGGTTTTGCACATGACGGCGGTGGAGCCGGAGGCGACCGGCAGCCCGACGGAGTAAACGTGTCCTGACGCCCGGCGGTGGAATGTCGTCAGACCCGCGGCTTGGGCTGTCCCGACTTGTCGGCCGGACGAGGTTTGTCCTTGGCGTCGCAAGCGCGGCCGGGTATATTGTCAAAAGCATGGGGCGACGATGGCCCCACCCACCCGGCGGCACGAGGCCTTATCTTCAACTTCGTCGAGGCAGACATGATCGTTCGCACGTCGGCGGCGGTGATGTTTCTGGGTTTACTTACCGGCATGTCGGCGGCGGACGATTGGCCGCAGTTTCGTGGTCCGAAGCGCGACGGCCATTCCCGGGAAATCGGCCTGCTGCAAGAGTGGCCGGAAAAGGGGTTGCCTGCGGTCTGGACCTACCGCCATGCCGGTCTCGGTTTTTCGAGCTTCGCGGTGGTCGGCGGCAAGTTATATACGCTGGGGACGCGCGGGGCCGACGAAATCGTCATCGCATTAGATGCCGGTAATGGCAAGGAACTTTGGACCGCCAAGATCGGTCCGATCTTTACCTATCAAGGCAACCAGTGGGGCGACGGTCCGCGCGGCACGCCGACCATCGACGGCGACCGCCTGTACGCAATCGGCGGTCAAGGGATCCTGGTGTGCCTGGACCTTGCCAATCGCGGTGCGGAGGTCTGGCGAAAGGATTTTGTCAAGGATTTCGCCGGCGAGATGATGAGCGAATGGGGCTATAGCGAGTCGCCCTTGGTGGATGGCGATCTGGTCGTTGTGACGCCGGGCGGGGCGAAGGGGACGGTCGTCGCGCTCAACAAAAAGACCGGTGCCGAGGTCTGGCGCACCAGTGACCTGAAAAACAAGGCACCCTATACTTCGGCCGTTGCGGCCGAGCTGCACGGCGTGCGGCAGGTGATCCAAGCGAGTGTCATCAACGACGAAGCGGGGGGTGTTCTTTCCGGCATCGAGGCTAAGACGGGCAAGGTCTTGTGGTCCACGCCGTTGTACAAGGGACACAGCTATGCGGTTGCGTCGTCGATCCTCGTGACGGGATCCACGGTGTACACGAGCCTGCTTTCGGAAACCTTGACGAATTGCCACGCCTTCGAAATCAGTCCCGACTGGAAAGTGACCGATCGATTCAACGAGAAGTCGCAAAACGCCATGCGCAACTTTCATGGCGGCGTCGTCATCGTCGGCGGCAATGTCTACGGCCATTCCAGTGGTCCGGGTTGGGTGTGCCAGGATCTCAAGTCAGGCAAGCAACTGTGGTCGGAGCGCAATGCTCTGGAAGGCGGCAGCGGCTCGATCATTGCCGCCGACGGCCGTCTCTATCTGTACAGCGATGAGGGCGAGGTCGTGTTGCTTCAGCCCGATCCGAAGGAGTGGAACGAGCAGGGGCGGTTTCGGATACCCGAGATGTCGAAGATTCCCAAGACTCGACCGACCAGCCGATCGAGCAAGACTTGGACTCACCCGGCAATCGCAAACGGTCATCTGTTCCTTCGCGACCACGAGTTGATTTTTTGTTTCGACATCCGCGCCTCCAAATGAGTTGAAGCCGGATGGGCCGCTTCGGGCCGGATCGGACTGCCCGATGCGATGATCGCCCTGGTTGGACGTACCGGGGCTTAACGAACATGAATCTTGAAAAAGCCAGCCGCGATGCGATCGCCGCCCATCAGCGGAGCGCTTTTGAAAAGATGCTGGCGGAAATGTTGCCTGCCAACCGCTTCTACGCCGCGAAGTTGGGGAGGTGCGAGGCCGCCGACGGATGGGATCGCCTTCCTTTCACGACCAAGGAAGAATTGCTCGACGACCAACGTCGACACCCTCCCTACGGCACGCTGCTGACGTACCCGCGCGAGAGGTACACGCGCGTGCATCAGACGTCGGGCACGCGGGATGCACCGCTGCGCTGGCTGGACACGCCCGCCAGTTGGAATGCCCTCCTGGATTGCTGGCGTGAATTGTTTGCCATGGCCGGTGTGACGCCGACAGATCGGTTGGCGTTTGCCTTTTCGTTCGGTCCGTTCCTCGGTTTCTGGACGGCCTTCGAGGCAGCCCAGCGCCTGGGGTGTTTTTGCCTGGCCACCGGCGGCATGAGCACCGCGGCGCGCTTGCGGCTGATCTTGGATCACCAGGCAACAGTACTGCTTTGCACGCCGACCTACGCCCTCCATCTGGCCCAGGTGGCGGCTGAACAAGGCCTCGATCTTCGCCGCGGCTGCGTGACCAAGATCATCGTGGCCGGCGAGCCAGGGGGCAGCATTCCAGCGACGCGCGCCCGGATCGAGCAAGCCTGGCGAGCGCGGGTCCACGACCATCACGGTATGACCGAAGTAGGCCCCATGACCATGGAATGCACTGAGGCTCCCGGCGGCCTGCACGTGCTTGAGTCGGCGTATGTGGTGGAGGTGATCGACCCGGCGACGCTGCAACCGGCGGCAGCCGGCCAGGTCGGCGAATTGGTCGTCACCAACCTGCACCGCTGGGGAAGCCCGCTGATTCGCTATCGTACCGGCGACCTCGTCAGGATCGATCCGCAGCCGTGTCCGTGCGGTCGTTCGTATTTCCGGCTGGCAGGCGGCATTCTTGGCCGGACCGACGACTTGCTGACCATCCGGGGCCACAAGGTTTATCCAGGTGCCCTGGAAAACCTGGTGCGACGGTTTTCAGACATCGCCGAGTATCGCGTGACCGTGGATGCCACGGCTACCTTGGCGGAGTTGCGAATCGAGATTGAGCCAACGCCGACGTGTGGTTCGGCGTCGGTCCTGGGGGAAAAGGTCGCCGCCGCCATCCGTGATGAGTTGTTGTTGCGCGCCGATGTGGAGGTAGTTTCGCCAGGAACGCTGCCGCGTTTTGAGATGAAAGCGCGTCGCGTGCGTATAAAACATGCGTAGACTTGGCACGAATGGACTAGCGCGCCGAGTGGGGTTTGAGTCCGGCGCCGCCGTTTGCCGGCACAACTGATGCGCGAAAGTCATGCGAAGGATAATACCCGCGGAGTAAATCGATGCGTTGGCGTTTGTTGTTTGCCTTTTGGGTCGCCGGGACGTTGACATCGCCGGCCTCCGCCGCGGATTGGTACAACTGGCGTGGCCCCTGGCACACCGGCGTTTCTCCTGAGAAGAATTTGCCTTCCAAATGGTCGGTCGATGGAGAAAATCTGATCTGGAAGGCTCCCTACGGCTGCCGCTCGACGCCTCTCGTTCTCAACGGCCGGGTCTATTTCATCAATTACACCGGCGAAAAAGAAACGATTCAAGAACGGGTCATGTGCCTCGATGCCGATACCGGCAAGTTGATTTGGGAGTATAAGTTCAACATCTGGCACACGGACATTGTCACCGTGCGCCTGGGTTGGACGAACATCGCAGCCGATCCGAAAACCGGCAACATCTACGCCCACGGCACGCAAGGCATGCTGTATTGCTTCGACAAAGACGGCAAGGTGCTGTGGTCGCATTCGCTCACCGAGGAATACGGGCGAATCAGCGGCTATGGCGGCCGGCTGTGCTCGCCGATTGTCGACGAAGACCTCGTCATCATCGGAATGTTGAATTCGAGTTGGGGCGACCACGGCAAAAGCGCCAATCGCATCCTGGCCATGAAGAAAGATTCGGGGGCCGTGGTGTGGTGGTGCGAGATTCCCGGCCAGCCCAACGACACGTACTACGCCGTCCCCGTGGTCGCGGTGATCAACGGGGAGCGGATTCTCGTCACCGGCACGGCGGTCGGTTCCGTGGTCGGCATCCGGGTCCGCACTGGTGAGTTGGTCTGGAGCTACCACTATTGCACCACCGCGGTGAACGTGGCCCCGGTCATCGACGGCACCCTGGTCTACATCAGCCACGGCGAAGAGAATCCCGACAACAACGTGAAGGGCCGCATCATTTGTCTGGACGCCGGGCAGATCACCAAGGGCCAGCCGAAACTGGTGTGGCAAGTCGATGGGATCAAGGCGCGCTGGTGCTCGCCGATCTTGCACGAAGGTCGTCTGTACATTGCCGACGAAATCGCCAAACTCTACTGTCTCG